>UQCY01000020.1 GCA_900539645.1 uncultured Clostridium sp.
ATAATATAGATATTGCTGGAACTACACCACCACTAAACATTATTGATTCTCTGTCTAATTCCCAGTCAAATCTTCTTTTGTACCATCCTAATATTGCATCGTAGAATCTCTCTACTTCTCTAGTACTGTATCCAAATACTTTTCTGTCTACAACTTTGTGTACTGATTCTAGTATAGGTGCTGCTACTTCAAAATCCATATCAGCTACCCACATTGGTAAAGCTCCTTCTTTTGCTCTAGGAAATGATTTATCTAAGTTATCCCATTTTATACAGTTTGTATTTCTTCTTTCTACATAAGCATCAAAATTATATTTGCCCATTTTTTCATCTCCCCAATTTTTGATTTTATTAATAAAAGGGATTACTACATTAATTATAAAATTTTATGTAACAATCCCTAATTATTATTATATTTTAATTTATTATTTATATCTACTCTGAAATTATCTGCGCTAAGAATTTCTTTGTTCTATCCTTTTGAGGATTAACTATAACCTCTTCCGCAGTTCCTTCTTCGACAATTTCTCCACCACTCATGAATATCACATGGTTAGAAACATCTCTAGCAAATCTCATCTCATGAGTTACTACAATCATTGTAACTTTCTGTTCAGCTAATTCTCTCATTATATTTAAAACTTCTTGTACTAGTTCTGGATCCAGAGCTGATGTTGGTTCATCAAAAAGTATAACTTCTGGATTTATAGCAAGAGCTCTTGCTATACCAACCCTCTGCTGCTGTCCTCCTGATAAAGTAGATGGATACGCATCTTTTTTATCATACATTCCGACCTGTTTTAAACATTTAGATGCTATTTCTTCAGCTTCTTCTTTTGATTTTTTCTGAACTATAATTAAACCTTCCATTACATTTTGTAGTACAGTCTTATTTTTAAATAAGTTATACTGCTGGAATACCATACTTGTATATTTTCTAAGTTGATGAATTTCTGCTTTTGTTATATGTTCAAAATTTGTACTAAAATCACCTATCTGTATTTCTCCACTATCTGGCTTTTCAAGATAGTTAATACATCTTAATAGAGTAGATTTTCCTGTTCCTGATGGCCCTATTATAGCTACAACATCTCCCTGATTTACCTCTAAGGAAATATTATTTAATACTTTATTAGAACCAAAACTTTTTGATAAATTTTTTATTTTTAACATATTACTTAACTCCCATAGATTTATTAATACGTTGTTCCAATAATTTTTGACCTTTTGTTAATAATGCTATAACAACCCAATAAACGATTAGTACCGCTGCATAAGCTTCCATAACTCTAAAGTTTTTAGAAGAAATTAATTTAGCTTCTGACATTAATTCAATTACACCTATTGTAAATCCTAGTGAAGATCCCTTAATCAAACTTATAAATGAGTTTGATAATCCTGGAAGTGCAACTCTAAATGCCTGAGGAATTACTATTCTTCTCATAACCTGAAGCTCTGTCATACCAATACTTAAACCAGCTTCTCTCTGTCCTTTATCTATTGAACTTAAAGCACCTCTTATGGTTTCAGACATAAATGCCGCTTCATTCATCGACATTACTATAATAAGTGCTGTTATTGGTTCCATTTCACTTAAAAAACTTACAAATGGCGTTATTGCAAAATAAAAGAAGAACAACTGTGATAACATAGGAGTGCTTCTAAAAAACGATACATATATAGCAACAACTTTATTTAATACTGGCACTTTATATTCAACTATCAATGCCAATATTACCGCTAATATTAATGATATAACTAATGATATTGCCGCTATAAAAAGAGTAACCTTTATAAACGGTAATATTTCAAAAAGCGTTTCTTGAAAAATATCAAATCTAAAATTCATTTTTAGTTTTTACTTCCTTTTTAATTATTTTATCAAAAATACTGCTGAAACAATATTTCCAGCAGTATTTTTATTTATTATAATATTTTTATTTATTCATTACAGATTCTGATATATCCATACCAAAATATTCATTATATAGGTTAGTTAAGAATCCATCTTCTTTCATTGATTTTAATGCTTCATTAAATTTATTGTATAATTCTTCATCACAATCTTTTAAGAATGGATACGCATTATTTTCTTCGTATAAGTTTTCTCCAACCTGTTTAAGATTTAAACCACCTTCTTCTATCATTCTATCAAATGATAAAACTGGATATGAATGTGCATCTGCTTTATTCTGATTTACAACAAGTCCTCTTTGTTCTTCTGTTATAACTACTTCTATTTCATCATTAGGATCATTTTTTTCTTTGTATTCTTCTATAAATTCTTTTTCAAATCCTGCTGGCTGACAAGCAAATCTTTTACCTTTTAAATCTTCAACAGAGTTTATTGAATCATCATCTGCTCTTACTGATAATTTATATGGATTGTATGCATATATTTCTGAGAATTTATATTTTTCTTCTCTTGCCGGAGTAACACTTATCTGCTGAGCAACTGTGTCAACTTTTCCTGCATCTAATAGTCCAAACATACCATCAAATGATGCTACTTCAAATTGTATTTCATAGTCTCCCATTCTTTTTGCTACTTCTTTTAAGATGTCAACATCTACACCTACTATCTCTTCTCCTTCTTTATAACACCAAGGATTGTAAGTTGCTGTTACACCTACTCTTAATACTTTCTTTGTTTCTGGTTCTTTTGCTTCTTCTTTTTTAGCTTCATTTGAACTACAGCCAACCATTGAGAACACTGTAGTACATGCTAATACTAATGCTAATAATTTTTTCTTGAACATTTTTATTCCTCCCTACTTGATAAATTTTGTTCATTTTTTATTATTTTTTAAAAAAATAGCATATTTTTATGCTATTACCTTAAATAATACATTAAAAAAAATGGCATAGCAAAAAGTTTTTTTCTATACCATTTATTATATTTATATCTTTTTTCTATAACAATGAATTGTTATACTATTTTATTCTAACAACTAAACTTTATTCCTCATCTAAAAAATCATAGAAATCATCATTACCAGACTCAACAAAATCATACAACGCATTCTGTTCAAAGAACATCGAATCCTGATACTCTAACCCCTTATAATTCACCTTCAACAGACCATTAATATAATCTCTATCTCTCTCAGAATAAGTCCCAACAAAGAACATCCCATCTAAATAATAATAAATCGCCTTAATATCATTATTTATAACATAAGACTTCTGCTTAACATGGTCGTTATTAAAATTAAATCTAGTAAAGAATACCGCATCCTCATCCATATCACTTCTAAGAACAAATGGGTTATCTTCATAGAACTTTTCTACAAACTCTTCTCCATCTTCAACCGTATAAATATCTACAAACTCTTCCTTAGAAATCTCGTCAAACACCTCAAAATCATACATAGGCTCAGACTCAGAAACAACCATAGAATTTAACTTAAATCCTTTTTCTTTCTTTTCTACACTTAGAGCCACCTTACAGAAATAATATCCGTCGTTATCCTCGTAAATAGTCTCAACAACATATTTTCCATTTCCTCTTGATGTTACATCTGTTTTTAAAAGTGCTCCATTTATATTTGTTATGTGCATACTTCCTATTTCTTCGCTCTCAGAATAATATGTAAGTGCTTCTCTATCCCAAGCAACTAATCTCATAACCATGTAGTTTACAAACTCTACCTCTTCCTTTACCTCTTTACATATCTTTGGATATAAGTCGTATATATTTAAATCGCTTTTAAAATCGTTGATTATTTCTATATAATCTTCAACTTCTCCTGCAAGCTCTTTTCCGTATCTTATATTTCTACTTCCAAAATGCTGTATTAAAAACTTAGCCTCTTCCTCAGAAATTTCTATTCTATCTGATCCAAGACCACCCATAAGTCTTTCTTCTTCCATATATGCTTTTTTCTCTGATGGGTTTATTAGTTTTACATAGTCACAAAGTCCTAATCCCTCAGAATCTAAAAGGAAGTATTGCTTCACGTTATCTCCATTTTCATCTGTGTTATCTATTATCATTCCCATACTTCCCATAAGTCTAGATTGTGTTATTTTTGCAAAATTAAACTTTAATTCCATGCTTCTTCTCCTCTCAAATTATTTCTCTTATTTACATATTTATATATTAACACAAATTTTTCTGTACTATTTGAATTATTTGCTGTATACTAGTAGAAATATATATCAGAAGATTGGGGGTAATGCTTATGAAGAAAATAGCAGCATTTTTCGATATTGACGGAACTCTGTACAGAGATTCACTTATGGTAGAACATTTTAAAAAGCTAATAAAATATGAAATTATAGATGAAAAAACTTGGATTGATCACGCTAGAGGAACTTTTTTAAACTGGGATAAAAGACAGGGAAATTACGACGATTATCTTTTAGAAGTTTGTAATTTATATGTAGATTCGCTGACTGGTGTTGATTGGAGAAGTATTGATTTTGCAGCAGACCAGGTTATAAAGACTAAGGCTGACAGAGTTTATAAGTACACACGCTCTCAAATTGAAAGACATTTAAAAAATGGTGATATAGTAATATTTATATCTGGAAGTCCTGACTTCCTAGTTAAAAAGATGGCTGAAAAGTATAATGTTACAGATTATTTAGGAAGTAAATATATAATGGAGGATGGTAAATTCTCTGGTAAATTAGTTCCTATGTGGGATTCTGAAAGTAAAAATAAAGCAATAAATGAGCTAATTGAAAAATACGATATAGATTTAGATGAGTCTTTCGCTTATGGCGATACAAATGGAGATATAAATATGCTTAGAAAAGTTGGGCATCCTGTTGCGATAAACCCTACAAATGAGCTTTTATCTAAGTTGAGGGAAGATCCTGTGCTTAAAGAAAAAGCGGATATAATAGTTGAAAGAAAGGATATACTTTATAAGCTAAAACCTGATGTTCAGGTTCTATCTTATGATGATTTATCAGATTAACAAACAAATATTTTAAATATAAAAAGTGCTGCCAGAATGACAGCACTTTTTTAGTCTAAGTATTTACTTATATTTTTTCTCAACTTATTTTCGTACATTCTTATAAACTGGCTATAGAATAAATCGTAAATTAAAAACGTTGCATTTAATCCTACAAATAGCACAGACATATACTGTACCTCTGTTAAAAAGCTCTTTAGCACAAAATACATTATAGCAAACACGATATTTGCAAATACAAGCTTGATACAATATTCTGTACCCCTAGACCTTCCCCTCTCAATAAGAGATTTTACAAGTCCATAAAGTGCAAATGATATCGCATATATAAACCATTGTACTTTATTTCCTATTATCATAAATGACAAAAGTATAGATGCAAATGTAAAAATTGTACCTGTCTTTTCTCCAAATTCAATAATAATTATTGAAGATATAAATGATGCTAGCACCATAAAGAAAATTGTATTCATTGGAACAAAGTTTATCAGCATAAAGAATATTGCCTCTAATGCCAATAATATTCCTCCAAAAGCCATTTTTTTACTTACATTATCCATATTAAAACTTCCATTTCAATTTTAAATTTCAACAAATTAACAACAGCTTATAAAATCTCCACCCATACATTCACAGCATGAGTCTAAGCACCATAACTGGCAACAAGTATCTGCACAATCGTCTCCACAACAGCAACAACAACATGGACAGCATCCACTTGAATCGTATCTTCTGCTTTCATTGTAGTATCTTGCTCTATCATCGTAGTTATTTCTATATGAGCTAAACTGATTGTATGCTTCATCATATTCTTTATTTTCTGGCTCCATAAATCTTGCTCTTTTTATGTAATCTTCACCTTCTTCATATCTACCCATTTTCATTGCAGCAGTTCCTGTTAAAAAGAACCATTCAGCATTTCTATCGCTTGAAACTACTTCTTTAAGCATTCTATATGCGTCTGCAAATCTTCTATTTGCAATTAAATTTCTAGCCTCGATATAAACATTTCTATTCATTGCTTCTCCGTACATAATATTCACTTTCCTTTCGTTAGTTTTGTATATTTTAATAAATCTTATTACTTAATTTATATGGCTTACATCGCCATTTTTATCTTTTCCATCTCCGTATAATATATTCTTATATCTCAAGTATACACCAGAATATATTATATTTTCTATTATACCAACATTTCGCTTAACTTTCAGCATATCTATATTTCTTCCAAGCATTCCAAGACTCATAGAAATAATTCTCTCTACCTTTTTCTTTAGTTCGTCGCTTTTAGGTTCATATTCTTTAAAAGGATTGTATCTTCCTTTTTGAATATCTTCCTCCAAATCCTCATACGCATCTAAAACGTAGATATATTTTCCTATGTTAAATCCTATTTCTCTAAGTCTATCTTCAAACTCGTCTTTCTTGTATGCAAATATTTCTCCCATTAGATTTCCAAATGTATTTGAAACATCATCTAAATCTGTTGATTCTTCTTTTTCTAATTTTTCAAGCTCAGCTAAACATTCTTTTATATATTCGGCTTTTTCTCTGTATTTATCATACGCTTCTTTAATGCTTCCTTTATAGACATTATACGCCAACTTATCCTTAATTCCACCATCGTCTTTTACATTGTCCTCTAATTTGAAATGAGTTAAAAGAACATTCATAGCGGCTGCGTATTCAGTTATTTCATTTACTTGTACCTTTTTCTTTTTTATAGGATTTGCTATACACACTTCTTCTGTTACTTTTGATTCTGGATTGTACACCGCAGATAAAAGCACTATCAGAAATGTTATGTCGTAGTTTAGAGAAAATCGAGATATCTGTCCATGATTTCTCTTTAGAGTTTTGCAAAGTCCACAGTAGTAGCTTTTGTAATGCTCGTACTCTCTAAATGTCAAATCCATTTTATTTATTTTCACATATCCAAACATTATTATCCTCTTTTCCCATATATCCAATTATTAAATATATTTGATTTTATAAATATGTTCAAATCAATTAGATTCTATTATCTTAATTATATTATACTAAGAAATACTTGAATATACCTTAACATACACCATAATCGAATTATATTCAAGTGGTTTATTCAAAACTTTAAAAATTATTTAGAATTCAAAAAAGGACTACTGCAATTCATTGCAATAGCCCCATCTATTTTCTATTATTATTTATTATAAAGATTTTATATATATTTCTCTTATTTCTTCTTTAGAGAATTCCTTTGGATGATTGTTTATATTTCCTATTGATACTTTAAATGCGTTTTCTACCATCCAATCTACGTCACTTTCTTCTATTCCTAAGTCATTTAATGTTACATCTAATCCTATTCTTTTTAAGAATCCTCTTATACTATCCGCACAATCCAATGCACTATTTCCTCCTAGAAGAGCTGATATAGCTGCATATCTTTCTGGATCACTTTCCCAAGATGCTTCAACTATTGCAGGTGTAAGTGCTGCTAATCCTTCTCCATGAACTATGTTTTTAAGCCCACTCGCTGGGTGTTCTAATGCATGAGGAAGTGCACAGCTTGAACATCCTATAGCCATCCCTGCTAACATACTTCCTAAAGTTATTTTTTCCCATACTTCATAATTTATTTCTTCGTCATTTACAGCATTTTCTGCGTTATCTGCTATTAGTTTCATAGCGTAAAGTGCATATGCATCTGATAATGGAGTACGTTTTTTACTTACAGCAGCTTCCATTGCATGTGCAGCTGCATCAAATATTACAGAAGCTTTTACTCTTTTAGGCATAGTTACCATAAGCTCTGGGTCTACTATAGATACTTTTCCGTATATAGCTGGTGTTCTAAGTGATTTTTTATCATTGTTTTTATCATCTGTTAATACAGAATAACAGTTACCTTCACTTCCTGTTCCAGATGTTGTAGGAACTAATATTAATGGAAGTGCCTTGTCAGAAGATTTTTCTCCATACATATACTCTCTTACATCGCCTTCATTTACAGCCATTAGTGCTATTGCCTTAGCAGCATCCATTATACTTCCTCCACCAAGAGCAACTACAACGTCACAGTTTTCTACATTTGCTATTCGAGCACCTTCTTCAACTGTTGATATCAGTGGGTTCCGTGTCACTTCATTGAATATAGCACCTTCTATTCCTTCTTTTGCTAAAAGCTCAACTGCTCTATCTAAAAGTCCCGATTTTCTAGAGCTAGATCTACCTGTAACTATAAGTGCTTTTTTACCGTATTTTACTGTTTCTTTTCCTAGTTCGTTCACTTTTCCACGTCCAAATACTATATTGACTGGTAAATTGTAGTTAAATTCCATTATAACTCGCCCCATTTCTTAATAAATATATTTCCACATTCATTACTTACTTTATTTTTTACTACTTATACTAATTATATCAGTTAATAGCTTTTATTCAATGAAGATTATTTGAACATTCATCTAAATTTCCTTCAAAAACACTACTAAAAAACTTCATATTAATCATTATATTTCTTTTACAAATGAAAAAGAGAATACCTCTTCTCTGCTGATAAATTCGGTACTCTCTTTTTCTCTACTTAACCTTAAATTTTTATGTAAACTGTATTTAGATTTTTATCTTTTTTATATTCTTCAAATTTATTTGCTATAAAGACTGTTTAAAAAAGTAAAGAAGTCGTTTAAATCATTCATACTAGCTGGATATACTTCCTCATCTTCTTTTTTAGGAGTTTCGTCTTCTTTTTTATCGTCTACAACAAATTTGAATCCTAATCTCACTCCAAATAGGTCTTCAGAAACATCCCGTAAGAATCTTAGATACTGAGTTTCCATTATCTGTACAACTCTTACATCTCCTACACGTACAACAACTGTTCCCATCTGGTAGTCTATTTGCTTACTATCCTTGAATAACGCTTTGTAGACAGCTGGACTAATTAACTCCTGTATTCTTCCTAGCATAACCTTCCAAACATCCATAGCGTCTATTCTATTGATATCTGCCTCTTCTTTATATTCTTCTTTTTCTTTAGGTTTTTCATCTTCAGGTTCAGGTCTTTTAACTTCTATTGTACTATCATCTTCTTCTGGTTGTTCTTCTTTCTGATAGTTATTTGATAGCTGTATTTCAGCTATTTTTCTAAGTCCTAAATCGATTATATCATCTTCACTTAGAAATACTATATTTATTCCATAACTTATTCCAGATTTAGCTACTATATAAGTCTTTATCATTTCTATTATTTCTGGACTTATTTCATCATTTACTTTTGCTATATCTGATATTATGTATAGAGTGTTTCCGCTAAATTTTATCTTTCTTACACTTTCTATTACACTACTTAATTCTGATTGAAGGCTGTTTAGAGTCTCTTTTGTAAATTGTTCTATATTCATAATTGCCCTCCTTATTATTTCCTATATCTATAGATTTATTCTATCAAAATCTATAATATATTATACTACAAATCACCTCAACTTGTTTCAATAATTTTAAATATTTAACCTTAAAATAGTTTATATTTTTTTTTAATAAATTTACTGCAATATAATAATAAATAAAAAAAGAGGACTGAATCCTCTAGACCTGTGAGCGGGTTGGTCTTTTGAGAATTCAGTCCCTATTTTTACGTTCTTTTTAATTAACAATATGATTTTATATCTACATTGCTCCAACGGTCGGAGCAATGTAGTTTTTTAACTTTCGAATAAACTTTTGTTTTTAATGCATTTAATTTCAATTTTTGAGCGGGTAATTGAAATTTATTACATTTTTTATTTGAAGTAAAGTACTCCTGATTCGAATATTTTCTGATCTTTTTCACCAGATATATTCTTAGTTATGTTTGCACTTAATCTTTCTGAGTGACCCATCTTACCAAATACTCTACCGTCTTTACTTGTTATACCTTCAACTGCGTAGAATGATCCATTTGGATTGTGGTCTATATCATATGTAGCATTTCCGTCGAAGTCTACGTACTGAGTAGCTATCTGTCCGTTTTCTATAAGCTCTTTCATTACTTCTTCACTTGCAACGAATCTACCTTCACCATGTGATATTGGTATACTATGTATATCTCCAACTTCTGTCTGAGCTAACCATGGAGATTTGTTAGAAGCTATTCTAGTGTTAACTATCTTAGCCTGATGACGTCCTATATTATTGTAAGTTAATGTAGGAGCTTCTGCACAAGGTTCTATTATTTCTCCGTATGGTACTAATCCAAGTTTTATAAGAGCCTGGAATCCATTACAGATACCTAACATTAAACCGTCTCTTTCATTTAAGAATTCATGAACAGCTTCTTTCATCTTAGGATTTCTGAATACTGTTGCTATGAATTTAGCTGAACCATCTGGTTCATCACCAGCACTGAATCCACCTGGTATCATTATTATCTGTGATTTTTTGATTTCTTCAACCATAGCGTCTATAGATTCTTCTATATCCTGGTAAGATAAGTTTCTAAATACTTTTATAGTTGATTCTGCACCAGCTCTATCAAAAGCTCTTGCTGCATCGTATTCACAGTTTGTTCCAGGGAATGCTGGTATTAATACTTTAGGTTTTACTATGCTTAATGAAGATTTAGCTGGAGCACCAGTTCTTACATAGCTTACATTTTCTATTTTTGAAGTTATTTCAGCTGCTTTTGTTGGGTATATAGATTCTAAAGTATTGCAGTGAGATTTGTATAATCCACATAAGTCTACTTTTTCACCGTTGAAGTCTATAGCAGGTTCTGCTGTAGTTTCCCCAAGAACTATACATCTGTATCCTTTTAGAACTGATAAATCATCTTCTGCAAGTTCAAGAAGTATTGTTCCATAATCAGCTGCAAATAAATCATCAGTGTTTTCATAAGCCTCTACAGCTTCTTCACTGAATTTGAATCCGATATGGTTACCGAATCCCATCTTAGCAACTGCTTCACCAACTCCTGCAAATCCAAGAGCATAACTTGAAAGCACTTTGCCATCTAATATTAATTCTCTTACTTTTGTAAGGTTTTTCTTTAATTCATCAAAGTCTACTACACCATTGTCTAAAGTAGCTGCTGATATTTTAACTACTTTTGATCCAGCTTTTTTGAATTCAGAAGTAACTACATTTTTAGCATCTACAGTATCTACTGCAAATGATACTAATGTTGGAGGTACGTCTATATCTTTGAATGTTCCTGACATAGAGTCTTTACCACCTATTGCAGGTATTTCAAACTGTTCCTGAGCATAGTATGCACCAAGTAAAGCTGCGAATGGTTTACCCCATCTTTCTGGAGCTTTTCCAAGTCTTTCGAAGTATTCCTGGAAAGTAAGTCTTGTAGTAGCATAGTTTCCTCCAAGTGCAACTAATTTAGCAACAGATTCAACTACTGCATATAATGCACCGTGGTATGGAGACCATTTACCTATTTTAGGGTTGTATCCGTAAGTCATTATTGTAGAAGTATCAGTTTCTCCACCAAGTACTGGTATTTTAGCAACCATACCCTGTTCTGGAGTAGCCTGATATTTACCACCAAATGGCATTACTACTGTATTTCCACCTATACTAGTATCGAATTTTTCAACAAGTCCTTTCTGAGAACAAGTATTTAAATCAGATAATGCTTTGTGGAATTTTTCTTCTATAGTTTTAGCACCTTTAACTATTTCTACGTTATCGAAGAATGTATTTTCTTCGTCAACTTTTTCAACTACTACGTTAGTTTTCTGTTTAGCACCGTTAGTGTCTAAGAAAGCTCTCTTTAAGTCTACTATAGCTTTACCATTCCAGAATAATCTCATGTATCCTGTATCAGTAACTGTAGCAACGTGAGTAGCAGTTAAGTTTTCTTCTTTTGCTAATTCTATGAATCTATCTTTGTTTTCTGCAGCTATTGCAACTGCCATACGTTCCTGAGATTCTGATATTGCAAGTTCAGTACCGTCAAGTCCGTCGTATTTCTTAGGAACTAGGTCTAAGTTTATGTCTAAACTTTCAGCTATTTCACCTATAGCAACACAAACCCCACCTGCACCGAAGTCATTACATCTTTTTATCATCTGAGCAGCTTCTTTATTTCTAAAGAATCTCTGGATTTTTCTTTCGTTAGGTGCATCACCTTTCTGAACTTCTGCTGAACAAGTGTTTATAGATTCTTCACTGTGTTCTTTAGAAGATCCTGTTGCACCACCACAACCATCTCTACCAGTTTTTCCACCAAGAAGAACTATTATATCTCCTGCCTGTGGTCTTTCTCTAACTACGTTTTCTTTTGGAGCAGCTGCTATAACAGCACCTATTTCCATTCTCTTAGCTACGAAGTCTGGATCATAAACTTCTGCTACCTGTCCTGTAGTTAAACCTATCTGGTTTCCATAAGAACTGTATCCATTTGCAGCTTCTGTAACTATTTTTTTCTGCATTAATTTTCCTGGTAGTGTTTCTTCTAGAGGAGTTCTAGGGTCTGCAGCACCAGTTACACGCATTGCCTGGTAAACATAAGATCTTCCTGATAATGGGTCTCTTATTGCTCCACCTAGACAAGTTGCAGCACCACCAAATGGTTCTATTTCTGTTGGATGGTTGTGTGTTTCATTTTTGAACATTACTAAGTATTTTTCTGGTTTTCCATCAATTTCTACGTCTACATTTATAGAACAAGCATTGATTTCTTCACTTTCGTCAAGGTCTGCTAATTTTCCTTCTTTTTTAAGTTTTTTCATAGCTAGAGTAGCTATATCCATTAAGCAAACATCTTTCTTTCTGTCTACATATATTTCTTTTCTAGTGTTCATGTAGTCATCGAAAGTTTCTTTTATAGCGTCTGTGTATTTACCTTCAGCTATTTCAACATTTTCTAGTTCAGTCATAAATGTAGTGTGTCTACAGTGATCTGACCAGTAAGTATCTAGTACTTTTATTTCTGTTATAGTTGGGTTTCTGTGTTCATCATCTCTGAAGTAAACCTGAACATGTTTTAAATCTTCTAAAGTCATTGCTAGACCCTGAGATTTTACGAAGTCATTAAGACCTTCTTCATCTAATTCGATGAATCCGTCTAATATTTCTACTTCTGTTGGCTTTTCAGTTACTAGAGCTAATGATTCAGCTTTTTCTAACCCAGCTTCTCTACTATCAACAGGGTTTATTATATACCCTTTGATTTTGTTGAATTCTTCATCTGTTATGTTTCCAGATAGTATGTATTCTTTAGCAGATTTTAATTCAGGTCTCATACCCTGATTTAATATCCGTATACACTGAGCAGCCCAATCAGCTCTCTGATCGTACTGTCCTGGAAGATATTCAACTGCGAATACTCTCTCATTTTCATTACAAGGAACTTCTTCAAAGTAAACAACATCAAGGTTTGGTTCTGAGAATATTGAGTTTGCCGCATTCTGGAAAACTTCATCAGATATACCTTCTACGTCGTATCTGTTTAAAACTCTTAAAGAGTCAACAGATGTGATATGAAGACTTTCTTCAATGTCTTTTTTAAGAGCTCTTGCTTCAAGATCAAAGCCGTTTCTTTTTTCGACTAATACTCTTTTGACGTTTTTATCCATTTCTCTTCCTCCAAATTTTTTTTCGGAAATTTTACAGACCTATATCAGTTCTGTAGTGCATTCCTTCAAAGTTTATTCTTTTTATATTTTCATAAACTTTATCGGCAGCTTCTGCTACAGTTCCTGCTTTAGCAGTTATACCTATAACTCTTCCGCCGTTTGTAACTAATTTACCATCTGACATCTTAGTTCCACTGTGGAATACTACTATTTCATCATCTAATTTGTCAAGACCTGTTATTTCTTTGCCTTTTTCATAGGCTTCTGGATATCCTCCTGAAGTTAGCATAACACATATAGCCTGTTCATCTGTATATTTTATTTCTACTTCAGAAAGTCTGTTATCTATTACAGCATTCATTATTTCACTTAAATCAGTTTCTAATCTGAATAATACTGACTGAGTTTCTGGATCTCCAAATCTAACATTGTATTCAAGTACTTTTATACCTTCTTTAGTTATCATTATTCCAACGAATAAGATTCCTCTGTAATCTAATCCGTCATTCTGGAACCCTTTTAAAGTTTTATCAAGTACATTTACTTTTATGTCGTTTGCTAATTCTTCAGTCCATAATTCACTTGGAGAGAATGTTCCCATACCACCAGTGTTAAGTCCTTTTTCACCATTGTTTACTTTTTTATGGTCTTTAGCACTTTCCATTGGAACTATAGTGTTATTATCAACAAATGCTAATATAGAAGTTTCTATTCCTGTTAGGAATTCTTCTATTACTACTTTGTCACCTGCTTCTCCAAATTTTTTGTCTGCCATCATTTCTTTTAAAGTTTTTATAGCATCTTCTCTATTTTCAGGTATTACAACACCTTTACCAGCTGCAAGACCATCTGCTTTTATAACTACTGGATATCCAAAGCTATCTATTTCTGCTATAGCTTCATCTAAATCAGTATATTCTTTGTATTTTGCAGTTGGGATATCATTTCTTATCATGAAATCTTTAGAGAATGCTTTACTTCCTTCAAAAGTAGCACACTGTTTGTTTGGTCCAAATATTCTTAGACCTTCTTTTTCAAAGGCATCAACTATACCCATTACAAGTGGAACCTCAGGTCCCACTACTGTAAGGTCTATAGCATTGTCTTTTGCGAATTTTACTAGATTTTCTATATCACTGTCTTTTATATCTACACATTCTGCAGAATCTGCTATACCTGCATTTCCTGGTGCGCAATATACTTTTTCGACATCTTTTTCATTTTTTAACTTCCAGCATATAGCGTGTTCTCTTCCGCCACCGCCGACAACAAGTATTTTCATAGCTATACTCTCCTTAAGATTAATGTTTGAAGTGTCTTACTCCTGTGAATACCATAGACATATTGAATTTGTCACAAGCTTCTATAGAGTCGTTATCTCTTATTGATCCACCTGGCTGTACTATTGATTTTATACCAAATTCATTAGCTAAAGTTACACAGTCATCGAATGGGAAGAATGCATCTGATGCTAAAGTAGCTCCTGTGAAGTCTTTTTCATCTTTGTTGTTTTCTAATGCATTTTTAAGAGCCCATATTCTTGAAGTCTGGCCACAACCTAAAGCAAGAGTCTGACCATCTTTAACAACTGCTATTGCATTTGATTTCATATTTTTAACTATTTTCATACCGAATTTCATATCTTCTAATTCTTCTTCAGTTGGTTCTAATTTAGTAACTGTTTCATATTTGTCAGCTAATTTAGTATCTTTATCCTGGATTAGAAGTTTTCCATCAAGGTATTTCATTTCATATTTCTGTTTGCTATCTTCTATTTTAGCAAGTTTTAATACTCTAAGATTTTTCTTAGTTCTTAATACTTCTAAAGCTTCATCAGTAAAGTCGTAAGCAACAACTATTTCAAGGAATATTTTGTGTAATTCTTCAGCTGTAGCTTTATCTACTGTAGAAGTTATACCAACTATTCCACCGAATATAGAAGTTTTATCTGCTTCATAGCATTTAGTGTAAGCTTCTAAAGCTGTGTCACCTAAAGCAACACCACATGGGTTAGTATGTTTTATAGCTACTGCAACTACTTTATCGCTATCTTTGAATTCTCTCATAACTTCTAAGCATCCGTGTAAGTCATTTAAGTTATTGAAAGATAATTCTTTACCGTTTAACTGTTCGTAGTTTAGTATAGGGTTTTTAGCATTTGGCTGAGCGTATAATATACCGTTCTGATGTGGGTTTTCACCGTATCTTAAAGTCTGTTCTTTCTGGAAAGTAAGATTTAAGAATTCTGGGTAATCTTCTCCAACCTGTTCTGCAAAGTAAGTAGATATCATAGCATCATATCTTCCTGTTATTGAGAAAGCTTTGTATGCTAAGTTTCTTCTTTCTTCTTCTGTTAAATCACCTTTTCTTAATCCTTCTATTACTAAATCATAGTCTTTTATATCTGTAACTACTATAACATCTTTGTAGTTTTTAGCAGCAGATCTTATCATTGAAGGTCCACCGATGTCTATGTTTTCTATCATTTCTGCATGGCTTTTTCCAGCTTTTAAAGTACCTTCGAAGTCATAAAGGTTAACACAAACAAGGTCTATTGAATGTATACCATGTTCTTTAACTGTTTCTACATGAGATTCTAAATCTCTTCTGTAAAGTATTCCACCGTGTATAAATGGATTTAAAGTTTTTACTCTACCATCTAATATTTCTGGGAATTTAGTAACATCTTCAACCTGCATTACATTTACACCATTTTCTTTTAGTATTTTAAATGTATTACCTGTTGATATTATTTCAAAATCAAGTTCGTTTAATGCTTTTGCAAATTCAACTACTCCTGTTTTATCTGTTACGCTTATTAAAGCTCTCTTACTCATTTATATATACTCTCCTTCCATTAACTCTTACTTTGTCATCACATAAAAGTGCAACACTCTTTTTAAGTATCTGATGTTCTACTTTAAGAACTCTTGCAGCTAGAGTATCTGCATCATCATCCTGTTCTACTTTTACAGATTCCTGCATTATAATTGGACCTTCGTCAGCTCCTTCTGTTACAAAGTGAACTGTAGCTCCAGTTACTTTTGCGCCGTAATCAAGAACTCCCTGATGAACTTTCTTTCCGTAGTATCCTTTACCACAGAAAGAAGGTATTAGAGATGGGTGAATATTTATCATTCTGTTTTTGAATTCATTTACAAAATCAGCGCTGATTATTTTTAGATATCCAGCCATAACAACTATATCTATTTCTTTTTCTTTTAATATTTCGATTACTTTCTTTTCATCATTTTCAAATACTGCTTCTATATTGTGCTTTCTTGCTCTTTCAAGACCGTATGCATTTTCTTTGTTAGAGATTACTACCTTTATCTGACCGTTTATCTCTCCTGCTTCTGTTGCATCTATTATAGACTGAAGATTTGTTCCTCCTCCAGATACTAAAACAGCTATATTCTTTAGCATAATTCTACTCCTTCATGAGTATCAACAACTTCACCTATGATGTATGCGTTATCTTCCATAAGGTCAGCGTATTTTTCGTCAACAAAGTTTTTGTTATCACTTGGTCTACCATTTACATAATCAACAACAGCCTGAGCATCTTCTTTGTTTACTATTAAAACAAGACCGATACCCATGTTGAAGCTCTTATGTAATTCTCTCTGTTCAACTGCGTTGAATCCTTCTATCATTTTGAATATTGGTGGTTTTTCCCAAGATTTAGTGTCTATGTTTAATCCTAATCCTTTTGGTATAACTCTTGTTATGTTTTCTATAACACCACCACCAGTTATATGAGCTATTGCTTTTATATTGTGTTTTTCTATTAAATCTAATGCTAATTTAACGTATATTTTTGTAGGAGTTAGAAGTGCTTCACCTACTGTCATTCCTAGTTCTTCAACATACTGATTCATATCGTATTTGAATTCTTCTAAGAATATTTTTCTTATAAATGAGAATCCGTTTGAATGTATACCACTTGAAGTTATACCTACTAAAACGTCTCCTGCTTTAACATCTTTACCAGTTACAACTTTTGATTTATCTGCTATACCTACAGCAAATCCAGCTAAATCGTAGTCATCTTCTCCGTACATACCTGGCATTTCAGCAGTTTCCCCACCTATTAATGCGCATCCTGACATTTTACATCCGTTAGCTACACCATCAACTATTTTTTCTATATGTTCTGGAACTAATTTTCCAAGTGCTATATAGTCAAGGAAGAATAATGGTCTTGCTCCCTGGCATATAAGGTCATTAACACTCATTGCAACTAGGTCTATACCTACAGTGTGATGTATATCCATCATCTGAGCTATTTTTAATTTTGTTCCAACACCGTCAGTAGCTCCCATTATAACTGGATCTTTCATTCCTGAGAATTCAGCTATACTGTAAAGTCCACTGAAGTTACCTAAATCACCTATTACATTGTCATCATATGTTTCTTTTATTTTTCCTTTTATAAGGTCTACTGCTCTATTCCCTTCGTCTATATTTACTCCCGAAGCTTTATATGTTAGCATTTCTACGTTCCTCCTAGATTTTATTATTTTCTAATCAGAATAAATCGTATACTTTGATAAGTTTCAATATCTAATTATTAAAATAATTTTCAACTCAAAAACTTTATCAAAGTACGATTTTCCTATTATTTACATTATAAACTAAACTTTACTATTTATACAGTAAATTAATTATTTATCTATCTTTCTAACTGGATAATCTCCATCGAAGCAAGATGTACAGAATGTATTCATTCCTTTAGCTGCTTCTTTCATTCCTTCTATGCTTATGAATTTTAATGTATCACAGCCTATATATTCTCTCATTTCTTCAACAGAATGACTTGCTGCAAGTAGACTTTCTCTTGTAGGAGTGTCTATTCCGTAGTAGCAAGGATATTTTACTGGTGGTGAAGTTATTCTTAAATGAACTTCTTTAGCCCCTGCTTCTTTTAAAGATTTGATTAACTGTTTTGAAGTAGTTCCTCTTACTATAGAGTCGTCAACTAATATTATTGATTTACCTTTTATTGCTGGAACTAGTGGATTTAATTTTATTCTAACAGCTATTTCTCTTTCTTCCTGAGTTGGTTTTATGAATGTTCTACCAACGTATCTGTTTTTAACAAGTCCTTCACTTAACTGTAATCCACTTTCGTTAGCATAACCTATTGCACTTGCCCATCCTGAGTCTGGAACTGGAACAACACAGTCAGCTTTTACATCTTCATTTTTAGCTAGGTAAGCACCACAGTTTATTCTAAATTCGTATGCATTTAAATCATCAAGTGTTGCATCGTTTCTTGCTATATAAACATGTTCAAATATACAGCTTTTCTTAACTGGTTTATAAGTATCTGAATAGCTATAAGATTTTAATTCTCCATCTTTTATAACTATTATTTCACCTGGCTCAACGTCTCTTATAACTTCTCCACCAAGTATTTCTATAGCACTATTTTCAGATGCTATAAGATATTCATTACCTTTTTTACCTAATAGAAGTGATCTAAATCCGTGTGGATCTCTAACTGCAACTAAAGAATCATCACATATTATAGCTAAAGTATAAGAACCTTTTATATAGTCCATAGTAACTTTAACGGCTTCTACTATATCTCCTTTGTAGTATCTAGCTAATATATGAAGTATAACTTCTGCATCAGAATTAGTCTGGAACATGAATCCTTCTTCTTCTAATGTTTCTCTTAAATAATTAGCATTAACTAAACTACCATTGTCAACTATTGCAAGATTTCTATTTCTGCAACTTCCAACAAATGGCTGAGTATTAGCAACATGGTTATGACCAACTGAAGATGATCTAACATGTGCTATACCAAGATTACCTTTGTAATTTTTTAATTCGTCTTCTTTGAATGCATCTCCAACAAGACCTTTTTCTTTTTTGTATATTACTTCTTTTGCTTCTTCATCATATATTGCTATACCACAGCTTTCCTGTCCTCTGTGTTGCATAGAATATATTCCGTAGTAAAGCTCTTTTGACACCTGTTTGTCTGAGTAAACACCTAATATACCGCTCATACACTCGCTCCTTTTTATAAAATAATATTTTAAAATTTAAAACTGTCTATTATTAATTTATATTTAAATATGTTTTTAACTCTCTACATAAAATAGGCAGAGAGTCCAAACATTTTTAAAATTCTATTTAACTAAAATTATCTAAAGCTTTCATCGTCTTCAAGAACTTTTTTAGCCATTTCATCTCTATATGCTTTTAACTGTTCTTTTAACTGAGGATATTTTAATGACATCATCTGTATAGCTAGTAACGCAGAGTTTAGACCACCGTCTATTGCAACTGTTGCTACTGGTATACCTTTTGGCATCTGAACTATTGATAATAGTGAATCTAGTCCGTCCATTGTTGATGATTTTATTGGAAGTCCTATTACTGGAATTAAAGTCTGAGCTGCTATAACACCTGGAAGATGTGCTGCTTTTCCTGCCGCTCCTATTATTACATCAGTGTTGTCTTCAAGCTCAGCTAAACATTCTGTTAACTGTACTGGAGTTCTATGAGCTGATAATGCTCTAACTACAACCTCTACACCAAATTCTTTTAATACTTTTATTCCTTCTTCTACTTTTGGAAAATCTGATTTAGATCCCATAATTACTGCTACTTTCATTATTTTCCCCTCTCCTTCTTAAATCTTTTGTTTTTAGTCAAAAATTCGTACCATTATACGAACTATTATATATAAATATTATATTAATATACATATTTTATCAATATATTTTTTGCTTTTTTTTGAAATTATTAAATTTTTTTAGGATTTTTCAACTATATTGTTCGTATTTTTGATACTTATTCTATTTTTTTGCGGTTTTTATTCGTGTTTTACCCAACTTTTAAAAATTTTGAATTTCTAAAAGAGTTTTTAATTCTATTACTATATTATAAGTATAGTATACATTTATATATTTCCATTTTCATACCTATAATTCCTTCTTAAATTAATTTTTTGCATAAAAAAATAAAGCGTCGAATACCGTCATTTAAATGAAGCAGCACTCAACGCTTTGTTACCATTAATTATTTTAAATTCATATTGTTTTAATTCACAATGTGTATTGTATA
>UQCY01000021.1 GCA_900539645.1 uncultured Clostridium sp.
AATTTTTAAAGAAGTTCATTTAAAACTTAATAAAATCTTTTTTCTCTCTTTGCCATTTTGCTGATAAAATTTTAGGATTAATTTAGGTTTAAATGTTATCCTAATGAGGAAATTAATAAATTTTATATATGCAATTAAAATTCAAATTAGCATAGTATAATATCCTATATATGAGTAAATAACAATAGTGTAACTAAAAAGGAAGGACATATATATTGAAATTTTTATGATATAATGATAGACTAAATAAGTACGCAAACAGTGCAATAAAGAGGTGATATAGTGAAAATTGTACTAGCATCGGGATCACCGAGAAGAAAAGAAATTCTAGAGAATATGAATCTAAAATTTGATATAATTAAAAGTGAGATAGAGGAAACAACAATAGAAAATGAAAGTCCGAAAGATTTAGTTAAAAGACTTTCTTATGAAAAAGCTTATGATATTGCTAGCAAAAATTTAGATAGTATAGTAATAGGCGCTGACACTGTAGTTGTTTTAGATAATAATGTACTTGGAAAACCTAAAGACGAGGATGAAGCGTTTAATATGCTAAAACAGATGTCTGGAAGAGAGCACGATGTTATAACCGGTGTAAGTATATTATGCTTAGATTTGAAGAAAGAAATATGCGATTATTGTGTAAGTAAAGTAAAGTTTAAAAATCTATCTGATGAAGAAATATATTCATATATAAAGACTGGAGAATGTATGGATAAGGCTGGAGCCTATGGAATACAGGGATTAGGTGGTCTTTTAGTTGAATATATAAAAGGTGATTATTTCAATATAGTCGGATTTCCGATATCTTCTGCAGCTGAAATATTGAAAAATGATTTCAATATAGATATATTTAAATTAAACGAAGGTAGATTTGCTTAATTTGAATTAGAAATTATGTGCTTTGAAACGTTGAAGAGGATATATGGAAAATATAAAATATAGCGTAAAGGATGAGTTTCCTAGAGAAAAGATGCTTAAAGATGGTGTAGAAAGTCTTTCTAATGTAGAACTAATAGCAGTTTTGTTGAGAACTGGAAGTAAGAATAAAACAGTAACGGAACTCGCTGACGAGCTATTAAAGGTAGACCATGAGGGGATTAGATTTCTGAAAAGTGCTTCAATAGAAGAACTATGTGAAATTGAAGGAATTGGTATATCAAAGGCAACTTTGATTAAAGCAGCTTTAGAATTAGGTGTTAGAGTGGCTGAGTCTGAGGTTGTTAGATACCAAGTTAAAAACCCTTGGGACATATACAAATACTATATGGAATCTATGAGGTATTTAAAGGAAGAGATATTCAAGACTGTGCTTTTGAATACTAAAAACGAGATTATAACAGATATAGATGTATCTCATGGTACTTTGAATTCTTCATTAGTACATCCAAGAGAGGTCTTTAAGCAAGCTATTAAAAAAAGCGCAAATAAGATTATTCTTATTCACAATCATCCATCTGGGAATGTAGAGCCTTCAAATGAAGATATGCATATAACAGATAGGCTAATTGAATGTGGAAAAATAATAGGAATAGAGGTCATCGACCATATAATAATTGGCGATGGAATATATTATAGTTTTAAAGAAAGCAGAAAAATGTAATTAAGAAAGTTACTAACAATAGTTATACTTTAAAGGATTGGAAGGAGAAGTAAAATGGCAAAGAAAGAAAAAAGAGGATTCTTTGGTGGATTCCAGAAAATGACAAAAGATATGGGGATAGATTTAGGTACTGCTAATACACTTGTTTACATAAAAGGGCAGGGTATAGTATTAAGAGAACCATCTGTTGTAGCTGTAAGAGATGACAGTAGAGAAGTTTTAGCTGTAGGTGAAGAAGCTAAAAGAATGATAGGTAGAACACCAGGTAACATAGTAGCTATAAGACCTATGAAAGACGGGGTTATAGCTGACTTTGATGTTACTCAGTCTATGATAAGATACTTTATAGAAAAAGCATCTGACAATAAAAGTGTAGCGAGTCCAAGAATAGCAATATGTGTACCATTTGGTGTTACAGAAGTTGAAAGAAGAGCTATAGAAGATGCAGCTAGACAGGCTGGAGCTAGTGATGCATTCTTAATAGAAGAACCTATGGCTGCGGCAATAGGTGCTGGACTTAAAGTTGAAGAACCAGAAGGAAACATGGTAGTAGATATCGGTGGTGGTACTTCTGAAATAGCTGTTATATCATTAGGTGGAATAGTTGCCGCTAAATCTATAAGAATAGGTGGGGACGAATTTGACGACGCTATAATAGCTTACGTTAAAAAAGAATACAACCTTATGATAGGTGAAAGAACTGCAGAAAACATAAAAATAAATATAGGATCAACATTTAAAGATGATCAGGAAAAAGAAATGGAAATAAGAGGTAGAGACCTTATATCAGGACTACCAAAAACTATAACAATATCATCTACAGAAGTTAGAGAAGCATTAAAAGAACCAGTAAATGCTATAGTAGATGGAATTAAATCAACACTTGAAAAAACTCCACCAGAATTAGCATCAGATATAATGGAAAACGGAATAATGCTTACTGGTGGTGGAGCGCTACTTAGAGGATTTGATAAACTTATAGCTTCAGAAACAGGAATGAAGGTAGAAATAGCAGAATCACCTCTTGATTGTGTTGCTCTAGGAACAGGAAAAACTGTAGAAGATGAAGTTATATTTGAAAAAGTTTTAATGATGAACGCTGGAAAATAAAGTTGGTGATTTAGTTGAAATTTGACAAATTTAAAAAGAAGAAAATAAATTCTAAAGTGGTAGCAACTGTAGTGGTTGCTATCACTTTAATTGGAATTGTGAGTATATCGGTGATAAAACACTCAGGAACATCACCGTTCTCTGTAGGAATTGTATCTGATGGGGCAGCAGCTACTGCATCTCCTATAGATTCAGCAATGGAGTTTGTTAAACAGGGAGCATCTGACTTAATGAATTTCAAGAAAAATAGTAATAAAATGAGAGAGCTAGAAAAAGAAAATGAAGAGTTAAAGGCTAAGGTTATAGATTTAAACTCTAAATCAGCTAAGCTAGAATCTCTTGAGGATTTAAAAAAGAGCTTAAACTATGTGAGTACAGACAGAATGAAGAGCATAGTATCAGGTTCTGTTATAGAAAAAAATGATGGTAACTGGTATGAATCGTTTGTACTTAATGTAGGTAAAAATGATGGTGTAGAAAAAAATAGTATAGTAATAAATGGAAAAGGTTTAGTAGGTATAGTTTATGAAGTTTCTGGAAACAGTTGTAAGGCTATTTCTATGTTAGATAGTAAGTCTGCAGTTAGTTTTAAGATAGTAAACAATACAGCAGCTAAAGGTGTTATAAGTACTAGTACATCAGCTGGAAAAGAAAAGGCATATGAAGCTAACGGATATTTAAATGGATATATGTTTGACTCAGATTATGAAGTTGTACAGGGTGATATAATTGTTACATCTGGAATGGGTCTATATCCAGAGGATATTCCTATTGGAGAAGTAGAAAAAGTTATAGATGATAAGAATAAATCTTTAAAATCTGTTGTTATAAAACCATATGTTAACTTTAAAGATGTAAATGATGTAATGATTATAAAACCTAGAAATATAGGATAAGGAGATTGTGTTATGAAGAGAATAATACTTTTTATTACAGGAGTTCTTCTTATAATTCTTGAAAATAGTATTATAAATTATATCGATATATTTGGTGTTACATTTAGCGTACTTTTACCATTTTTAGTTATGGCAGCTCTTCATATGGATGAGGAAGAAGCTGGTGTAATAGGATTATTATTAGGTTTTATAGTTGATATGACTGTTGGAGGAATTTTAGGATTTAATGCGCTTGTATATGCTACTGTATGTGCTGTTATAGCTCATTATAGAAAAAATTTCTATGCAGAAAGTACTAGCATGAGAATGGCATTAATAGCAGCTGCGACAGTTTTTCAATCGTTATTAATGATAATCATATCGCTAATTGCATATCAGACAGATGGAATATTGATAATGATTCTAAAAGGATTTATAATACTACCTCTTTTAAATGTGCTTGTAGGATTTATAATCTATAAGTTATTTGGAAGATCTATTATGAAACTTATGAAAGAATAGTTGGTGATTTTATGGAAGAAAAGAAAAATATACCTAGGCTAGATACGATAAAGAAAATAGTACTAGTTGTCTTTGCCGTAATATTAGCTAAAATACTATATCTTACTACTGTAAAGTATCAGCATTATACAGAGCTTGCACAGAGTAAAACATATAAAAATCTTACTATAGAAGCACCAAGAGGTGAAATAAGAGATAGATATGGAAGACTTCTTGCAGGAAATAAAAACCAATTTGCAGTTAAAATATCAGGTGATAGTTTAAATAAACAGGATAAGGACAAAGATTCTAAGGATAGTTCTAATGAAATAGCATTAAACCTTATAAATCTTCTAGAAAAAAATGGAGAAGAGTATGTAGATGAATTTCCTATATATGTAGAAAATGGGAAATATTTCTATACATATGATAAAGAGATAAATGACTATAAAAAAGAAAATAATATTCCTTTAAAATACAACGCAAAGCAAACATTCTACAAGATAGTAGATGACTTAATTGCAAGTGGAACTCTAGATTCTAAAGATAGAGATTTAGATCCTGTAGATTTACAGGCTAAATTAAATGAAAAAGGATA
The DNA here is from genome assembly GCA_900539645.1 of uncultured Clostridium sp. Taxonomy (GTDB): domain Bacteria; phylum Bacillota; class Clostridia; order Peptostreptococcales; family Peptostreptococcaceae; genus Peptacetobacter. The sequence goes on from UQCY01000021.1 coordinate 4,688, forward strand.
TTATCCACCTATACTTGTTAGTAAATGGCTATTTACAGCGCAAAGAGATAAGTATGACTGGTTAGAGTCTTATGATATAGAAAAAACAGCTACGGCTAGAGAAGCTTTTTTAAAGCTTAGAAACAGTGAAAAGCTAGGCATAGATAAAAATCTTAGCGATGCCGATGCTAGAAAGATTATGCTTGTAAAAGATTTAATAAAATCACAGGGATATTCTCAGTATAGCCCAGTTACAGTAGCTAAGAATATAAAAGAAAATACAATAGCTCAAATAGAAGAAAACTCTATAAATCTACCTGGTGTAACGGTTGATTCACAGCCAGTAAGATACTATCCTAATAAGGAATTAGCATCTCATGTTCTTGGATATCTAGGTAAAATACCTTCAGTAAAGGTTGATGAATATCTAGAAAAAGGATATAACAAGGATGATATGGTAGGTTTATCAGGTATAGAAAAATATTATGAAGAACAATTAAAGGGTGAAGATGGATACAAACAGGTTCAGGTCGATGCATTTGGACGTATAAGTGGCGAAATAGATTCTAAGGAACCAGTATCTGGAGATACTGTATATCTAAGCTTTGATTTAGAACTTCAGAAGGTTGCTCAGGATGCACTTAAACAAGTTGTTACAAAAGCACAGACAGGTGCAACTCTAACTAGTAAGCTTGGAGATGTAAGTGCTTCAGCTGTTCCAAAAGCTAAATCTGGGGCAATAATAGCTATAGATGTAAAAACAGGTGATACATTAGCTATGGCAAGTTATCCAGATTTTGATCCTAATAAATTTGCAAATGGAATTAGTGAAGAAGATTATAAGGCACTACAGCCAGAAAATCAGAATGATACACTAGCTCCAAATGCACTTATAAACTTAGCAACACATGGTGCATTCCAGCCAGGTTCTGCATTTAAAATGGTAACAGGAATGGCAGCACTAGAAAGTGGATTAGATCCAAACTACACAATAAATGACCCAGGGGTTATAAAATTTGGAGCTAAGACATTTGGGGACTACGTTTGGAACCACGGTCGTGGAAATCATGGACGGACAAACCTATATAAAGCGATACAGGAATCTTGTAATATTTACTTCTTTACATTAGGTACTGGTAAAAACTGGATGCTTAATAAAGATTTAGGTATAGATATGGGAGCTGAAAAAATACTGAAATATGCCAAATTGTTTGGTTTTGATAAAAAAGTTGGACTTGATGATGAAATCGGTGAAAGTGCAGGTAAAGTACCTAATACCGAAGATAAATTAGAATCAGTTCAGAGTATGTTAAGATCAGATATAGATAAAAAAATGGCTAATGATTTTACAGACATAACTAGAGCTAAAAATAGAAAAGAATATGAAAAGAGAATTGATGAAATAGTTAGTTGGGCAGCAGAAGATGAAACTCCAGGCAGAGTAGAAGCTATGAAGAGATTAAAAGAGCTAAAAGTAAAAGAAGACAAAGTAGAGGAAATAGCAGATTTAATCGTATATAGTTATTTCAACTCAGCAAAATGGGGAACAGGAGATACATTCAACCTTAGTATAGGACAGGGGGAAAATGCATATACTCCTGCACAGGTAGCTAGATATGTTGCAGCAATAGCAAATGGAGGGTACCTAGTAGATATTTCTGTAGTAGATAAAATAGTGTCTAGTGACTATAGCTCAGTAACTATCGATGAAAATAAAAAAGAAAAAATAGATTTTAAAAACCCTGAGTTGCTAAAAGAGTTAACTAAGGGTATGAAATTAGTTGCTACAAAAGGTACAGGGGCTAAGGTAATGTCAAGTTTTCCAATACCAGTTGCAGCTAAAACTGGATCAGCGGAAATGACAGGTAAGATTCCTACAGCAAATGAGTATCAGTATTTAAAATCTCATGCATCTTCTTACGGTGTCGATATTAAACAGGCTGAAAAATTAGCAAATCAGTTAAAAGCTAAAAAAGAAAAAGAATTATCTGAAGCTAAGAAAAAAGAATTACAGGCCAAGCTAAAAGATAAATCTCTTACAGATGAAGAAAGAGAAGATATAGAAAAACAACTTGCTGGAAAAATAGAAGTAAAACTTGAAGATACTGATAAAATTAACGCACAATATTTAAGAAAAGCTATGAAAGAATTAAAACCAGATTTAACTGATGAACAGATAGATAGATTTAAAGATGATTACGGAACATTTACATGGAGTGTTGCATTTGCTCCAGCAGATGATCCGGAAATAGCTGTTGTATGCGTTATACCTCAGGGAGATAGTAGTATTTATTCTATGTTCCCAGTGAGAGAAGTTCTTGGACAGTATTTTGGTCTTTTAAGTGATAATGGTCAGCTTACAGAAGAACAAAAGAAAAATATGACGAAAGAACAAGAACAGCGGTATCAAGAGAAAAAACAGCAGGAAGAATCTGAAAAACAGGTAAACTACGGTGTAAAACCAATAAATTAATTTCCAGATTAAGAATGCATATTTTGGAGGATGGATTGTTTTGAAGAATTCCGAATATGAAAAAATAGAGTTTAAGGGAAGCAAAGAAGGGATAATAATTGATTTAAATGATGAAAGAGATTTTGATACTATCGCAGATGTGATAGTATCAAAAATCGAATCATCTAAATCATTTTTCAATGGAGCTAGAATTTACAAGATTGAGTCTGAGTTTTTAGGTGATGATTATAAGGAAAAACTAAAAGAACTTATAACTTCTAAGTTTAATATAGATTTTTATAAACCTGAAGATAAAAAAATAGAAGGAAAAATCACTTTAAAAGACGAAATTAATAAAGTAGACGAAATTAATAATATTGAAGATGAAATAAAAATATTAAAATATGAAGATTCTAGCGAGGATAAATGTTCTGAAAAAGAAATAGTTGTTTCAGAAGAAGAATCAGAAAAGGATTATTCAACAAAATATATTTCTAGAATGAGATCAGGAGATTTTATAGAGTCTGATGGAAATATAGTTGTTATGTCTGATATGAATTCTGGTTCAAAGGTAGTTTCTGGAAAAGATGTACTTATCATGGGTGATATGTGTGTTGGAGCAAAAGCGGTGGCAGTAGGAAATGTTGTTGTATTTGGAAATCTTTTTGGATTTGTTCATGCGGGTGCAGATGGAGATAAAAACTCATATATAGCCGCAAAGAATCTTAGACCAACGATACTTCAGATAGCAGATATAATTGCTGAAGCACCAGAAGATACTGATTCATCTGAGTTAGTTGATGAAAATACTGATGGTGTGGAATCTGAAATAGCTTTTATTTCAGAAAACCAGATAATAATTGAAACACAAATAGGCAAATAAAATATGTAGAGGTGAATAAAATGGGAGAAGTAATAGTTATAACTTCAGGTAAGGGTGGAGTTGGAAAAACAACAACAGTTGCAAATGTAGGGACTGCACTAAGTCTTAGAGGTAAAAAAACAGTTGTTTTAGATGCAGATATCGGTCTTAGAAATCTAGATGTTGTAATGGGACTTGAAAACAGAATAGTTTACGACATAGTAGACGTTGTAGAAGGTGTTTGTAAATTAAAACAAGCTTTAATAAAAGATAAAAGATTTGAAAATCTATACTTAATTCCAGCAGCACAGACTAGAGATAAAAATGCAGTATCTCCAGAACAGATGAAAGAACTATGTGATCAGCTTAGAGAAAGCTTTGACTATGTATTAATAGATTGTCCAGCAGGTATTGAAAGAGGATTCAAAAACGCTATTGCTGGAGCAGATAGAGCTATAGTAATAACAAACCCAGAAGTATCTGCTGTTAGAGATGCTGATAGAATAATTGGATTACTTGAAGCAAATGAAATAACAGATGTAAAATTAGCTATAAATAGAGTTAGATACGATATGGTAGAGCGTGGAGATATGATGGGCAAAGAAGATATAGTTGAAATATTACGGATAGAATTATTAGGAATAATTCCTGATGATGAGGCTGTAATAATTTCTACAAATAAAGGTGAAGCAGCTATAATGGATCCAAAATCAAAAGCTGGTCAGGCTTATAAAAATATAGCTGCAAGAATAATAGGAGAAGAAGTACCTCTATTAGATTTAAGAGTAGAAGAAACCTTCCTTCAGAAATTAAAAAGAGTTTTTTCGAAATAGGTAAGTAGGGGGGAGTAATAAATGTTCGATATATTTAAAAGTTTCTCAAATGATAAAAAATCAAGTAAAAATATAGCTAAAGAAAGATTAAAGCTTGTATTAGTTCATGACAGAGTAGACTGTTCTCCTGAGCTTATAGAATTAATACAGCGGGATATAATTGAAGTTATATCTAAATATGCTGAAATAGACAAAGACGGACTTGAAATAAAAATGTCTAAATGTAGAGGTGAGGATACTGACAAACCAGTATCTGCACTTGTAGCAAATATACCTTTAAAAGCTTTAAAGGGAAGAAAATAAATAATCAGGTCTTAGTTTAAGTCATAAGCTTAAATTAAAAGGACGGTGATTTTTTGGTAAATTACAAATCTAGTTTAAAATTAATTAAACAGTTAGACTGGAAATTAATTGCTATAGTTCTGACTATATTTGGATTTGGATTGGTTATACTTAGTAGTGCGACTCATTTAAATACAAATTCAACTAAAGCATTATTCCAGTTAGGAAAGCAGTGCGCAGCTTTTGGACTTGGTGCAATGGTAATAGGTATAATCTTACTATTTGACTATACTCTTATAGGTAAACACTATAAAGAGTTATATCTTATAAGCCTTATACTTCTTGCAGTAGTCCTTATACCAGGTATAGGAGCTGAAAGAGGTGGAGCTAGATCATGGTTAAATCTTGGTCCTCTAGACCTTCAGACTTCGGAAATAGTAAAATTAACGTTTATATTGAGCTATGCAAAAATAGTTGAATCTAAAAGAGATAGACTTAGAACAATAAAAGATATAATGCCGTTAATTATATATGCTTTACCATTCTTAGGTCTATTACTTGCTCAGCCAGACCTTGGTACAGCACTAGTTTTTATGTGTATAATTGCAGCTATGGTATTTACAGCTGGATTAGACGGTAAAATTATAAAAAGAGCGATAATTATAGTAGTCGCTTTAATGCCTATTATGTATATGCTTATGGCAGATCATCAGAAACAGAGAATAGAAGCATTCTTACATCCTGAGGATATAACTTTAAAAGGTAACTATCAGGTAATGCAGTCGCTTATAGCCATAGGCTCAGGTGGTGTAACTGGTAAAGGACTTTATCAGGGAAGTCAGAACCAGGAAGATTTCTTACCTGTACAGGACTCTGACTTTATATTCGCTGTTGTTGGTGAAGAACTTGGTGTCATAGGGATGGTATTCTTAATAGGTTTATATATAGCCTTTATATTTAGGCTAATATATGCAGCACAACAAGCGAGGGACTTCTACGGAACGTTAATTGTAATTGGAGTTCTAGGAATGTTTGGTTATCAGATTATCCAGAATATAGGTATGACAGTTGCAGTTATACCGGTAACAGGGGTAACACTTCCATTTGTCAGCTATGGAGGAAGTTCTATGCTGACATCTATGGCAAACCTTGGACTTGTTATGAATGTCTACATGAGAAGAAAGAAAATTAACTTTGGTTAAAAATAAAAAAGATGCCTTAATTTTTTAAGGCATCTTTTTATTTCTTTTTATTTATTCAAATATTCTTATATTCTTAGCAAAGTTTGCACCGAATTCGAAGCAATCTTCAAATGTTTCTTCTGATGGGAAGAATTTCTTTTTAAGTGGATCTAAAGGAGTTTTAAATCCTACAGCCTTAGCATTTGCATGAGCTATAGCTAAACCTTCACCACTCCATCCGTAAGAACCAAATACTGCAGCAAATTTACCAGCATTTGCAACTGGGTCAACTATTGAGAAGAAGTCCCACATAGGTTTAACCATAGTTTTGTTTATTGTTGGAGAACCAAGCATAACACCTTTAGAAGATATTAACTCGTCATGAACTTTGTCAAGAGGAGTAGTTTCTAAGTCAAATAATTCAACTTCCATACCTTCTGATTCAAGACCTTTAGCTATTTCTTTAGACATGGCTAAAGTATTTCCGTAAGCTGATAAGTAGAATATACTAACTTTATCTTTTTTAGTTGCTGCAACAGCATCTTTAGACCATTTAGTGTACATTGCTATAGCATGACCAAGATTTCTATCTAATATTGGACCATGAGAAGTTAATATTGTATCGAAATCTAAGTTTAATGATTTAACTTTATCTAAAGCAGTTAAAACATGTTTAGCAAATGGTTTTACTATGCAATCGTAGTAAACTTTATTAGCTTTGTGGTAGTCAGCGTGTACTATGTCATCTAGATGAACACAAGCGTAATGAGCACCGAAAGCATCACAAGTAAATAGAACTTTATCATATTCATCATAAGTGAACATTGTATCTACCCAATGAAGGAATGGTGCGTGTATGAAAGTAAGAGTTCTTTTACCTATATTAAGAGTTTCTCCATCAGCTACAACGTGGCATTTGAATTCTCTATTTATCTGGCTATCTAAGTAAAGTTTAGCTGGTCTAGTACAATAAACTTCTATGTTAGGGTTTAAGTCAAGTAAAGCTTTAAGACTTCCTGCGTGGTCTGGTTCTGTATGATGAACTACTACATAGTCTATATCAGCTATATCAGTTACTTCTTTTAAATTAGATAAAAATTCATCCTGGAATTCTTTCTTAGCTGTATCGAAAAGAACAGTTTTTTCATCCTTTATAAGGTAAGAATTGTAAGTTGTACCGAATTCAGTTTCCATTATTATATCGAAAACCTGAAGATCTTTATCAGTTACCCCTGTATAATAAAGATCTTTTTTTATTTCAAAAGTATTTGCCATTTTGAAAATTACCTCCTCTATTTTATATTTATTTAACAAAAGCAAAAGCTTTTAAAGAATCAAAATAAATTATTTATATATACATTATAACATATCTTCGAATTCGTCAATTTGAAATTTTATAAAAGATTAACCTTAACAATTTTATAATGGAAAATAGTATTTTATAATTGTATAATATAATAAAGAGTGTTAAAGTAGGAATACTATAAAATATTTTCAATTATCGATGTTAAATTGAGATAATAATATCAAATAAAAGTGAAATATAATTTAGTTTCAAAATAATAAACTTAAACAAATAATAATTGCGGAGGATATATAGAATTTATGGAAAAAGTAGATTTAAAAAGAATTTTGAAAAAAGTTGAAAAGCCAGCTAGATATCTTGGAAACGAAATAAATGCTGTACACAAAGATACAAGTAATCCAGAGCTTGTAAGATATGCACATTGTTTCCCAGACCTTTATGAAGTTGGAATGAGTCATCTTGGAAGTCATATACTATATGATGTAATCAACAAAGAAGAAAGAGTATTCTGTGAAAGAGTATACGCTCCACAGGTGGATATGGAAGAAAAAATGAGAGAAAATAACATACCACTATTTGGATTAGAGTCAAGAGAATCTATAAGACACTTTGACATAGTTGCGTTTACTCTACAGTACGAACTTTGCTATACAAATATACTTAATATGTTAGATTTAGCAGGGATACCTCTTTTAAAAGAAGATAGAAAAGAAGGAGATCCATTTGTACTTGTTGGAGGTTCTTGCGCTTACAACAGTGAACCTATGACTGACTTCATCGACGCAGCACTTCTTGGTGAAGGTGAAGAGATGAATATAGAAGTAATAAACGAATACAAAGCTTGGAAAAAAAGTGGAGAGCCTAGAGAAAAATTCTTAGAAAGAATAGCTAAAATAGAAGGTGTATATGTACCTTCATTCTACGACGTAGAATACAATGAAGACCAGACAGTAAAAAGCGTAACTCCAAATAGAGAATGCGCAAATCCACATCCAAGAAAAAGAATAATAAGAGATATGAATAAGGTTGAATATCCAGAAAGATTCATAGTTCCTTATATAGATACAGTACACGACAGAATAGTACTTGAAATATTCAGAGGATGTACAAGAGGATGTCGTTTCTGTCAGGCTGGTATGATATACAGACCTATAAGAGAAAAGAACTTTGCTAGATTAAAAGAAATACTAGAAAAACTTATAAAAACAACTGGATACGATGAAATATCACTAGTATCTCTAAGTACAAGTGACTACAGCCAGTTAGCTGAATTAACAGACTACTTAGTTGAAGAATACGCAAGCAAAAATGTTGGTATATCACTACCTTCTTTAAGATTAGACAACTTCTCTATGGAAATAGCTAACAAAATACAGAAAGTTAGAAAAAGTGGTCTAACATTTGCACCAGAAGCAGGATCTCAGAGATTAAGAGACGTTATAAACAAAGGTATAACAGAAGAAGACTTAACTAGAGCTTCAAGACAGGCATTTGAAATGGGATGGAACAACATAAAACTATACTTTATGATAGGTCTTCCAACAGAAAATTACGATGATTTAGATGGAATATCTGACTTAGCTTATGAAGTTGTAGATATATACAAAGATGTTCATAATGGAAAATTCAAAGGAAAATTTAATGTAACAGTTAGTACATCTACATTTGTACCTAAGCCATTCACACCATTCCAGTGGAATCCACAGGACATGAAATCTAGCGTAATAGAAAAACAGAGACACTTAGTTAGAAAACTTAAAAATAGAAACATAACTTACAACTACCATGATTCAGATACAAGTTTAATGGAAGCTGTATTTGCAAGAGGAGATAGAAGATTAGGTAAAGTACTTCTAAGAGCACATGAATTAGGTGCTAAATTCGATGGTTGGGATGAACACTTCGATTTAGAAATATGGAAACAAGCTATGGAAGAATGTGGACTAGACATATCATTCTACGCTCACAGAACTAGAGAATTAGATGAAGTATTCCCTTGGGATCATATAGATGTAGGAGTAAGCAAAAAATTCTTAATAAGAGAAGCTGAAAAAGCATTAAAAGGAGAAATAACACCAGACTGTAGAAAAGGATGTAACGGTTGTGGAATAAATGTACACGATATAGGAAGGGGACTTTGCTAATGAAAATAATGAGAGTAAAATTCAAAAAAGAAGGGGATATGATATACATATCTCATCTAGATTTACAGAGAACACTTCAGAGAGCTTTTAGAAGAGCTGAAATACAGCTATGTTACTCACAGGGATTCAATCCTCATCCTAAAATGAGTTACGGTAATGCATTAGCTCTTGGAACAGAAAGCCAGGGAGAATATGTAGATATAGAAGTAGAAGATGAATTAACAGAAAAAGAATTTTTAGAAAAAATAGCTCCAGAATTACCAGTAGGATTAGAATTTGTAAAATGCAAAGAAATAGATAAAACTGTTCCAGCTCTATCATCAGTTATAGAATGGGGAGAATATCTATTTACTATACCTCTAGAAAGAAAACTTTCTAAGGAATTTGTAAAATCTAAAGTATTAGATTATATGGGAAAAGAAGAAATAATAATAACTAAAAAGAATAAAAAAGGTAAATTAGTAGAAGTTGATATAAGACCGCTTATAAAAACTTTCGATGTATTAGACCTAGAAGATGATTCTCTAACTTTAAACGCTGTAATAGCAACAGGTTCAATACAGAACTTAAATACTAATTTATTCATACCACAGATACTTTCTCTATTTGGAATAGAGTTAGATCCATTAGATGTGGATATATTAAGAAGAGATTTATACTATGTTGAAGATGGTGAGTTAGTAACTCCTCTATAAGATGAGAAGGTGATATTATTGAAGAAAATAATAATAGAATCACTAGAATCTTCACAAAAGACAGCTATTCTAAATGAAGGAAAGCTAGAGGAAATATACATAGATAATACAATTGAAAAGAGTATAGTATCCAATATTTATAGAGGGATAGTACAAAAGGTGCTTCCTGGAATGAATGCTTGCTTTGTCGATATAGGAAAAGAAAAAAATGCATACCTTAAATTAGATAACGAAAGTAGTCTAAAAACAGGGGATGATGTTTTAGTACAGGTAATAAAAGATGAAATTGGAACAAAAGGTGCTAAAATATCTCAAGAAATAAGTTTTTCTGGAAGATATTTAGTGTACATTCCAAGTAATACTAGAGTTACTATGTCAAATAAAATTGTCGACGAAAAAGAAAGACTTAGACTTAAAAGACTATTCTATACAAATTGTAAAAATGAAACAGGATATATAATTAGAACAGAAGCTCAGGGATGTAGCATGTCAGACTTTAAAAATGATATAAAAGAATTAAAATCACTATATGCAAATATAGAAAAAGAGTTTAAAAGAGGAAAAGGTCCAAAACTTTTATATACGGCTTCTGATACAGCTATAAAATATGTAAGAGATAATATATCTGACGAAATAGAACTTATCGTTACAAATGACGAAAATAAATACAATGATATTAGAGAAATCCTAAAAGAGATAGATAGAAAATATCTTGAAGTATTAAAGTTAGACAAGGATGTCGATGTATTTAATGTCTACGGTGTAGAATCTCAGTTAAACAGATACTTATCGAAAAAAGTTTGGTTAAAGAGTGGTGGATACTTAATAATTGAAAAAACAGAGGCTCTTACGGTAATAGATGTAAATAGTGGAAAATTTACTGGCGGAGCAAAGCTTGCTAATACAGCTATGAAAATCAATGAAGAGGCAGCTAGAGAAATAGTAAACCAAATAATTGTAAGAGATATAGCTGGGATAATTATAGTAGACTTTATCGACGATCAGATAGTAAGCAGTTCAAAGAAAAAATTGCTCAACATAATGAAGGAAGAATTAAAAAAAGATAAAAGAAAAAGTGAAGTAAAAGGCATGACATCTTTAGGGCTTGTAGAAATTTCTAGAAGAAGGGAAAAAGAACCTTTAGAAGATTACTTCTTAAAAGACTGCAAGAGATGTGGAGCCAAATATGGAGATTTATCTTTAAATTCTATTCTTGATTTAATAGAGAAAAAAGTTATGAATATAAGTAGAAACACAGTCTACAAAAAAGTTAGATTGATTTTTAATCCTAGTATAAAACCTAATATAATAAACAATTATATGAATATAATTAAGAGGGTAGGCCTTAAATATAGAATTGAAATAGAAATAGCAGAAAGTGCTAATATAAAAGATTTTGCAGTAGAAATTGTTAAATAAAAAAAATTGAAAAATTATACAAAAAATATGCAAAAAGAAGTTGACACTTGGCTTTTCATAACGTATAATAAATAACTGTAATGCCGCTCAGAAAAGGTTAAAATCCCAATGGGTACCTTTAATGGCGAGTTTGTGACCGAGGAGGTGTATTTATGTACGCTATAGTAAAAACTGGTGGAAAACAGTATAAAGTTTCAGAAGGTGACGTACTATTCGTTGAAAAATTAGAAGCTAATGCTGGTGACGTAGTTACTTTAAACGATGTATTAGCTTGCTCAAAAGACGGTGAATTAGTATTAGGAAGCCCAGTAGTTGAAGGAGCATCTGTTCAGGCTAAAGTTTTAGAACAGGGAAAAGCTAAAAAAGTTGTTGTATTCAAATACAAAGCTAAAAAAGACTACAGAAGAAAACAGGGACATCGTCAGCCATACACTAAAATAGTAGTTGAAAAAATAAACGCTTAATTATCATGATTAAAGTTAAATATTTTTACAATGACGATTTCCAATTAAAAGGATTTTCTGTAAAAGGACATGCTGAATATGCGGAGTACGGAAGAGATATAGTTTGTGCAGCTGTTACAACTCATGCAATAGCGACAATTAATTCTCTAGATGTTTTACAGAAGGTCGAGTTCGAAAGCGTTGAAGCAGAAGAAGGAAATATTTCTTGTATAGTCAAAGATGATTGTATAGAAAAAGCTCAACTTCTATTACAGCACTTTCAACTAGCGATTCAAGAAATCAAACGGGAATACCCAAAAAATATAAAAATTCTTAAAAAATAGGGGGTGACTTCCAAATGTTAAAGATGAACTTACAGTTATTAGCATCTAAAAAAGGGGTAGGGTCTTCAAAGAATGGTAGAGATTCTGTTTCTAAAAGATTAGGTGTTAAAAGATTCGATGGACAGTTAGTTACTTCAGGAAGTATATTAGTTAGACAGAGAGGAACTAAAATACATCCAGGAAACAATGTTGGAAAAGGTGGAGATGACACTTTATTCGCATTAATAGACGGAACTGTTAAATTCGAAAGAAAAGACAAAAAAAGAAAAAAAGTTTCTGTATACCCAGTTTCAATAGCTGAATAATTACAGGACTACAGCTAAGAATGAAAAGGAGTGTATCAAACACTCCTTTTATAATATTCAAATAAAATTGTACGGATTATATAAATTAATATAAATTAGAGTGAACGGAATAAATATAAATATCAAAAGAAAAGAAGGTGAAAAGATATGTTTATAGATAAAGCCAGAATATTTGTTAAAGCCGGAAATGGTGGAAATGGGGCAGTATCTTTTAGAAGAGAAAAATATGTTCCAGCTGGAGGACCAGACGGTGGAGATGGTGGTAGAGGTGCTAGTATAATATTTGAAGTTGATACTGGGCTTAGAACACTTATGGATTTTAAATATAAGAAAAAATACAATGGAGAAAATGGTGGAGACGGTTCTAAAAAAAGAAGAGCTGGTAAAAACGGTGAAGACCTTGTATTAAAAGTTCCTCAGGGAACAATAGTAAGAGATGAAGCTACAGGACTTGTAATAGCTGACTTAAAGCACGAAGGTGATAGAGCGGTAATAGCTAAAGGTGGATACGGTGGTAAAGGTAATATGAACTTTGCCAACGCTGTAAGACAGGCACCTGCATTTGCAAAATCAGGTACTGACGGTGAAGAAAGATGGGTAGTACTAGAATTAAAAATGATAGCAGACGTTGGTCTACTAGGATTCCCAAATGTTGGTAAATCAACATTCTTATCAGTAGTAACAAAAGCTAAACCAAAGATAGCTAACTATCACTTCACAACACTTACACCAAACTTAGGTGTTGTTCAGACAGGATTTGGAGAAAGTTTTGTACTTGCAGATATACCGGGTATAATAGAGGGTGCATCTGAAGGTATAGGATTAGGACATGAATTCTTAAGACATGTGGAAAGAACAAAAGTATTAATACATATAGTAGATATATCTGGATTAGAAGGTAGAGATCCAATAGATGATTTTGAAAAAATCAATGAAGAATTAAAACTATACAATGAAAGATTAGCTACAAGACCTCAGGTAGTAGTAGCTAACAAAGCTGATATACTTTACGACGAATCTATATACGAAAACTTCAAAACAGAGATAGAATCAAGAGGATACAAAGTATTCAAAATGTCTGCTGCGACAAGAGATGGTGTAGATGACGTTATAAAATATGTAACTCAGTTACTTGCTGAAGCAGAAGAAATAGAATTAGTATCAGAAAATGAAATATATAGACCAGAACTTGATGCAAATAACGAAGAAGAAGGTCTACACATAGAACTTGGAGAAGATGGAGTATTTGAAGTAACTGGTAAAGCACTTAGAAGAATAATGTACTCTGTAAACTTCGACGATATGGAATCACTTCAGTACTTCCAGAATGCTATGGAAAGCCAGGGAGTATTCGACAAATTAAGAGAAATGGGTATAGATGACGGAGATTTAGTAAGAATTTACGAACTAGAATTCGAATTCTATAACTAAGATATAAATTTTAAAAAGATTAAATTATAAAAATAGAGGAGAAAAAACATGCTAAAAGGTAAACAGAGAGCTTATCTTAGATCACTTGCAAATACTTTAAAACCTACAGCACAGATAGGTAAAGAAGGTGTAACTGGAGCATTCTTAGATGAATTAGACAACCAGTTAAGAGCAAGAGAACTAGTTAAAATAACTATATTAGAAAATGCTGGATTAGATGCTAAAGAAACAGCAAATGCAATATGTGAAGAATTAAGAGCTGAATTTGTTCAGGCTATAGGATTTAAATTCACTATATACAGAAAAAATAATGAACAGCCTAAAATACTATTCCCAGGACAGGCACCAGCAAAAGCTAAAAAAGATAACGGTAAAAAAAGAGTAACGAAAAGATCAGTACAATAAAAAAATAGCTGTTGCAAAAATCGCAACAGCTATTTTTTATTCAGGATATTTTATTTGAGTACTGAAACGATCGTATCCTATTATTGTGTTTTCAAATACACTTTTAGCATTATTTTCGAATACATTTGGGTCTTCTATAGAAGGGCTAAAATGAGTTAGAAGTAATTGTTTGACATTTCCCATTACAGCAAGTGATGCAGCCTCTCTAAACAGCATATGCTTGTTTTTAATAGCCTTTGAAATATCCATTTCGTCACCGTACATAGCTTCACAGATGAATAAATCAGCATCCTCTATAAATTCTGGTATAGTATCCAATGGTCTAGTATCTGTAATCATAGAAATTTTTATACCTTTTCTATCATCTCCAAGAACCATATCAGGTGTATAATTTACATCACCATCCATAATAGTCATTCCTTTTTGTAACATATTCCAGTATTTTCTAGGAACATTGTTTAACTGAGCCTTTTCAATATTAAATTTTGGATGCCTAGCAAAATAAAAATTATATCCTATACATTCAGTTGAATGTTCTAATTCTATTGTTTCTATAGATAAATCTGATAAAATTGGATCTACAAGAGAGAATCTACCCTCTGGATTTTCAATTATATTCAATTTATATGGTAGTGTGATAAGAACTTGTATAGCATCCATAGCTTCTTTTATACCTACAGGACCAATAATTGTTACGGGTTTCTTTCTTTCACTATTTCCCATCGTAGAAAGCAATCCTATAAGACCTATTATATGATCACCATGAGTATGTGTTATGCAGATTAAATCTATATCCTTAAAACCGCAGCCTTTCATTTTCATAGATACTTGTGTGCCTTCGCCACAATCTACTAAAATTTTTCTCCCATTAAAATTCATAAAAAGAGAAGATAAAAATCTATTTGGTAGTGGAACATTTCCACCACATCCTAAAAGAGTTAAATTAACCATATTACCTCCTAAAATACTAATAAAATTACAATAAATTAAAATATTATACTTGTTTAATAAAATTATATTAAAAAAATGATAAAAAAATCTTATTAAAGTTAAAATTGTAACTTATTTGTAATTATAAAATCTGAAATATATAATATAATAATTGTAACATCAATATGATTAAAATGAATATATTTTTGCTATAATAAAAGTAGAAAAATGATTTTTTCTTAAAAAATGAAAATTGACAGTGACTACATAAACACCTAATTTTTGGTTTTGTTAACTTGATATGAAAAAAATACTCTCGAAACAAAAAATAAATCG
>UQCY01000022.1 GCA_900539645.1 uncultured Clostridium sp.
GGTAGCTACGCCTTTTATGGACTTTCACCACAGATTAATAGCATGCCCGTCATACTAAAAAAGGCCGTCTAAAAATCGGTATTTAAAATAATGCCGAACAGCAATTATGCCATTCGACATTAATTAAATACAAACTAGTTAGACGACCTTAACACTTCTTAGTTATAAGACCTCTTATTACTTTCATGTTGTTAAATACTTTTTCTATGAAGTTTTCTGCTTCTTCATTATCAAGTAAGTTTATTTCAAGATTTTCATCGTTTTCTATACCTTTTGATTCGCAGTAAGATTTAGCTAATTCTATTAGTTCGTTTCTTTCTGCTTCTGATAGAGAAAAGTCTTTGTAATCTATTATTATGTACTGTTTTACGTTAGATTCGTGGTTTTTGTTGTAACCAATTTCTATATGGTATATAACAGCATATAGATTTTCTCCATCTTTGTAAACTGGTACAGCTGGATTTGATTTTATATAGTCTGTAGCCACTGCTATGGCATTTCCTAATTTTAAACTCATAATTTTATACCCTCTCTTTTTAGATGTTATCTAGTATCTATTTAACTACATTATACTATAACATCTTTGGTACCGATATAAAAAATTTTATTTTTTGACTATTTTAATTGTTATTATTTATTGATATCGTCGATTATTTATAATTAAGCCTTTAATTCTTTTGCTCTTTTTCCTATTGTGCTTGGGCTTATTTTATATTTTTCAGATATCTGCTGCTGAGTTGCTGATATTCCGTTTTCTTTTTTGATTACGTATTCTACTGCAGCTGCCCATCCTGATTCAGATCCTTTTATATCTTCGTGGCTAGCTTCGTATTCTTTCCAGAATTCTAAGCATTTTTCTTTGCAGTCTTCATCAGCAATTCTGCTTATTATTGATGCTACACTTCCATCGTCTTCTACATCATTGTTTGCTACTTCTTCTGTTCTTGATTTTAATTTTTCCATTATATAGCTAGCTACTTCTTCATCTAGTATCTGCTGTAGGTATTTGTAGAACTGGTAAGTATTGTAAGCTAAGAATATTTTTTCGTTTGGCCAGTCTTTTTTGTTGTTTTCATAGATATTGTTCATATCTTCAACTATTATTTCTTTAGATGCATTGTCTATTTTTAATGCTACGTCTATGAATATTCTTAATCCATTTACTTCTATTAATCTAGCTATCATACTGTCGCCTTCTGTGATGTCTTTTAGAACTTTTATATCGTCTACAGTCACAGTTTCATCTAGTATACAGTCTTTTAATATAGCTTTGTCGTTTTCTTTCTTTTCTACTGTATATACGCTGATGTAAGAATTTATTAAGCTGTTCATTACTCTTAATTCTTTGTCAGTTGATTTGTTTTCAGCTGCGTATACCTGAGTTAGTGTTTTTGATCCTTCAAGTAAGCAGTCACTTATGAAGAATGTGTTGAATAGTTTTTCAAATTTATTTTTTACAGTTTCGCTGTTTATTATGTAGAATATGTCTTCAGCGCTTTTTCTGTACTCTGCAAATCTTTCTTCTTTACCAAAGTTAGTTATTTTTGAGTATGTTTCAAGGTATTTTAACTGAGCTTCTTCTACCATTTTTATTTTTCTTTCTGCTCTTTCTCTTTCTATATCTTTTTCCATACAGCAGTTTTTATATTTTTTACCGCTTCCACAGTAGCATTTATCATTTCTATTTAATAGCAAATTTTTTCACTCCCTTATCTTTTTATTAAGTTTATGCACATCTCTATATTTTATCATTTTTTTTGCAATCAATCTACTATTATTTCATTTTCATTTGACAAAGGAGTTTTTTTATTTTTTGTAAAGCTTTAATGTGCATTCAAATTTTGTTTCTGTGGTATTTTTAGGGCTGTTATCTGTGGTTTGATCTATTTGTTCTATGTCTGGAATTATTGGCTTTGATATTTTTGATATAGATATTGTTCTTATCATATCTGATAGTCCTTTTGATTTTAGTGTATCTATTCCCCTAAATATCTCGTTGTATGTTCCAGTGAATTTTAGATTGATTTTAGATACTTCTAATCCATTTTCATCAATCTCCATTAGGTTTTCTATGCTTTCCACGTATACAATTTTACTTATTGCCTTTTGAATTTCTATTACGTCGTCTTTTTCAGAGAATAGTTTTTTGCTGTTTTTTCTTTTTTCAAGCTGTTTTATTTCTGCAGCTTGTTTTTTGTATTTTTCTACGTCCTCTATATCCTGAGCAATTTTGCTTTTTTCTGCTTTTAATGTGTTTTTCTTCTCTTCTATAGGATTTATAACTGTTATTTTTGTTGCTAGCAATATTAGTATTAGGAATATAATTTTGTTTAATTGTTTTTTATTGTTTTTCATACTAAAAATCATCTCCTGAATCTATTTCAAATTTATATAAATCTCTGCCTTCGATTCTTTTGACATGAGCGCCTTTTAGCAATTTATTTTTCATAAGTTTTTCTATAATTTTCATATCATTGGTTTTGCCTATGACATTTGTAGTCTTTTGGTCTATGTATATACTGTCTACATTTTCCACTCCAGCAACTTCAAATATTTTCCTAACATTTCCTATATTTATATTTTTATCTTCTGTATTTTCAATACTCTTTAGTTCTTCTTTTGAATTACTCAATATCTCTTTGCTATCACTATTTCCCAAAATATAGCTTTGCATATCCTTTATTTCCCTTATGCTGCTAAATATATTAATAGCAATTACACCTATAAGAACTAAGGATACAATTCTAGTTATGCTTATGCTATTTTTTTTATTGTATTCAAAGTAGTCTTTTAATTTATACTCGTCTTTTTTCTTCAACATCGTCATCACCATTATTAGAATATTTTTTATAAATTTAAAGGACTAAAAATATAAGATTATATTTTTAATCCTTTTTTGTTTTAGTTCATATATTTTTTTGTATTTTCGTCAGAATTTTGTGATTCCATATTAATACAGATTTCCTCTTCATCTTCAAGGTCTATGTTTTTTATGTCTGCTATAAGGTTTATTATTTTTGCGTCTTCAATCGTATTATCTCCAAATACAACTATTCTTGTTACACCATTAAGTACAACTAATCCCACTTCATATGTGAAGTCTTTCTTTTTCATCGAATACTCTCTTTGTATTTTTTTGTTTGAGTAGACCTGTACTTTTATGTAATTGTCCTCAAATATAACCACTCCCACGTTTCCTTTTGCTACCTCTGGTTTGAAACTGTTTAATATGTCCCTATGTTTTTTGCTGTCCATCTTTTTACCTCCCTTAATTTATTCTTTTGGCTGTTATGTTGAAGTATTCTTTAGAAGATACTCTTTTGTAGTTTTTTGTGTATTCAATATCATTTTCGAAGTTTATGTCCATAATTTTAGAGAATTCTTGGACTAATTTTATATCCTCGATACCTTTGTCACCTAAGGTTAATATTGATTCACAGTTTCCAAATATACTTTCCCCTATTTCTTGAGTGAATTCGCCTTTTTTGATGACATAGCTGCTTTTTATCACTCCATCTGAAAATATGCTTATTACTAAGTCTTTTTCTCTAAACTCTACTACACCAAATTCTAAACTATTCATTACTTTTACCCCATTCTTTTTTATTAGTCTTTCCAATAGGTTGAAGTTGGTGTGCATAGCTCTTTTTTCAATCCCTATTCGATCACATATTTCAGAAAATAGATCTATGTATTTCTTTGGAAATAATACTACTTGTACCTCTGTATCAACACCATCATTATACACCTTTTTGTAATCTATACAATAATTATTTATGGAATTATTACAAAATTCCTTAATTTCTATATCCACAGCCTTAATTATTGCTTTTTGCTTTATATCAGAATCTATCTTTATATTTTTTAGTATAATATCATTTTCTTGTATATTTATGAAGATGGATTTGCATTTACTATATTTCAATTCTTCATTTAAAATATAATTTGATATTTCATCTATATATTCCTCTCTAGCTCCTTTTTCTATAAATACTCTATTATCCATCGAAATTTTTTTATCAACTTCAGACAATATTTCAATTTTATTCTTGTCTTGTTTAAAAAATATTATCTTACAACTATATTTTGTCGGATATATATTTAAATGAACCTCTTCTTTTCTACCTATCATTTTATTTTCTCCAATGCACAAATTTATATTTTATTCTTTTAAACTATTCTCTCCTTTTACTTCTGGCTTTGGATACATCACATTCTCTCCAGCCTTAATTGTAATATTTTTACCATCATCATTTGTTTCTATAACAAAACCTTCTGCATCTACACTTTGTGGTTTTGGTTCACTGTTTAAATATCCTTTAGTAACCAAATTATTAACTGTTATCTGGCTTGATGGTATACCCTCGCTCATAGCAATTATGGCTGCTGAGGCTATATTTGATGCATTTGTATAATCTATATTTTTCTTGGCGTTTGATTCTACTTTACCGTATTTGACTATTGCAACACTCGCTAAAATACCAAGAATTGTTACAACTATTATCATTTCGACTAATGTAAATCCTAGTCTTTTTTTGATCTCTTTTTTTCTCTTATCTAATTTAAAAATATTATTAAGCTTCATATTTTATTCCCCCTAATTTTTATCCGGCGGTTTAATCAACCGCCGGACATTACAGTATTACTTCTAATTAGCCATGATTTTTTACTTTAGAATAACTTTTTAAATAGCTGTTATTGTGTCAAACATAGGCATAACTATGGCAATTATCAATGCTCCTATAACAAGCCCCATTATTATTGTCATAGCTGGCTCTATTAATCTAACAATTCGATCTGTCATTATATCTAACTCATTTTCAAAAAAGTTGTTTATATATTGGAAACTTTTTTCTATATTTCCACTTTCCTCACCATTTTTGAGCATAGATATAAATATCTCAGGAAAAATTCCTGATAAATCTATGGATTTTGAGATACTATTACCTTTGTTGATATACCTAATAGATATTTCTAATTTCTTTTGAATATATACATTTCCTGTTATATCAGATGATATTTTTATAGCTTCTACAAGCGGTATTCCACTTTTTAGCATAAGGTACATATTCCTCGAAAAAGCTGCTGTTACAGACATTAAATAATAATTTTTCAAGATAGGAAATGTACTTTTTATCCTATCAAACTTTTCTATATTATTCTCATTACTTTTTATAGCTATGTACAATAGGCTAATTATTATAATAATTATAGGAATCAAAATATTTATATACTCTTTAAAAAACATCATTGTTGTTATCACCAAATAACTAAATAAAGGTGGTTTTATATTATTGCTCTCAAATACTAATGCAAAATTTGGAATCACTGCATACATTATAAAAATTAAAGCAACTATCATCATTATCAATAATATCGCAGGATAAATCATTATTGATTTTAGCTTGGATTTAACTCTATAATCTCTTTCATAATAGTTAGACATATCTTTTAGTACGTTGCTTAATCTGCCTGAATTTTCTCCACATTTTATCATATTGTAAAAGAATTCACTAAATAAATCGCTACTTCTAAAAGAATTTTCTATTGAGTATCCCTTTTTTATATTCCTTACAGTCAATAAAAGGTTATCTCTAAATTTTTTCTTTTGCTGTTCTGATATTACTTCAAGTATTTTATCTATACCTGCACCAGAATCTAAAAGTATTGACATTTGACTACACATAACCCTAAGATCTTTACTTTTTATTTTCTTTTCTTTTTTTAATTTACTAAATGTAGATAAATCCAAATTATCTATTTCCTTAAATTTAATTCTTTTAAACCAAGTTCCGTACTTCTCTTTCATCTAATACACCATTTTCTAAAAGTTCTTTTATACTATCTTCAAAGCTAATCATGCCCGTCTTATTTGCTATATCTTTTATTCTAGATTTATCAAAGTTGTCTCTTATAGTTTCTTTTATATCTTCATTTATTTCCATAATTTCATGTATAGCTGTTCTACCAATATATCCTCTTCCATCACAGAATCCACATTTTTCAACAAGTCCAGGTATATTTTTACAATGACCGCATTTTTTCCTAACTAATCTTTGAGAAATAACACCTATTAAAGATGCTTTTATAAGATACGCTTTTACTCCCATATCATTTAATCTTATTATTGTAGACACCGCATCCTCTGTATGAATTGTACTTATAACTAGATGTCCTGTTATAGCAGCTCTGACAGCTATTTCAGCTGTTTCTGTATCCCTTATTTCTCCTATCATTATTATATCTGGATCTTGTCTAAGTATTGATCTAAGCCCTTTTTCAAAGGTTAATCCTATTTTCTCATTTACTTGAATCTGATTTATACCTTTTATCTTATATTCGATTGGGTTTTCAATTGTAGTGATATTTCTCTCTAAGTCCATAAGTTTTTTAATAATTGAATATACTGTTGTTGTTTTTCCACTTCCTGTGGGTCCACATACAAGTATTATTCCCGATTTTTTAGATATAATCTCTGATACAAGTTTCATTTCATCTTCAGTAAAGTCTGGTTTTGAGATATTTTCTATAAATATCTTCTTATTTAAAATCCTCATAACTATTTTTTCACCGTTTACAGTTGGTACAGATGAAACTCTTACGTCCACACTATTATCTTTATCTAATATTTCTAATCTTCCATCCTGTGGTAATCTCTTTTCAGCTATGTCCATTCCTGATTTTAATTTGATAAAAGATATTACTTCTGGATAAAAAGCCATTGATATATTTTCATAAAGTTCTAGCTTTCCGTCTCTTCTCATCCTAATTCTAAATTCTTCTTCAAAAGGCTCTATATGGATATCGCTTATATTTTGCTCTATTGCAAATTCTGTTATATTTTCAAATAACTTTTGAGCTCTGTCATCGTTATTTTCCATTTTAGAATCATACCTTACACTTATTTTCCTTTTGATTTCTTCTTTATCACCTTTTACTATAATCGGTTCTTTACCAGTAGCCAAACGTATATCTTGTATGAGTTCCATACTTTCCTCGGATGTTTCTATTGTTATTGTAGAATCTGTTTCATCCAATAGATACGCATTGTATTTTATTGATATTTTTTTAGGTATACCAACTTTCAATGTCATCTCTCCCTTCCAAATCTCAACTAAAAAGTTATTCTATTTTTATTATGGTCACTTCTCTTTTTCATATTCACAATTTCTTATTTTCAGAATATTTTCTGTTTCAGGCGCAATTTCGACAAATTTCGACAAATTCCTACAAAGATTTTTGTAGTTTTTTTTGTTAGAATATATATATAAGCTAAATCGATAATTGTGCACAATCATCATTTAGAAATTTTTTAATAGGGAGTTTCTAAAAATGATAAATTCTAAGAAAAGCAAATTCTATAATAAAGTTATAAGCTACGATGAGATTCTATCTTTAATCTCATTAGCTCAAAAAGGTGATTTAAAATCTAAAAACAAACTGATAAAACTAAACATAGGTCTAGTGAAAAAAGCTGTAGCAAAATTCTCTTTCAGCAGCCTAGATAGCGACGACCTTTACCAACTTGGCTGCATTGGGCTTGTAAAAGCTATTGAAAGATTTGATCCTACTCTAGGAAATATGTTCTCTAGCTATGCAGTTCCATTAATTGAGGGTGAAATCAAAAGATTTTTAAGAGATGATGGAATAATTAAAATATCCAGAGAATTAAAAAGCATAGGTTGGAAAGTTAGAAAATACAAAACACAATACTTCAAAAAAACAGGCAAAGAAGCTGAGCTGCAGTTAATATCCAAAGAACTAAACATACCAATAGAAAAAATAAAATCAGCTCTAATAGCACTATCACCAGTTGAATACTTCAACACATACGACGCTGAAAACGAGTACACACAGCTGGATCTATCTAACAACATAATAAGAGAGGACAGCATTCCATACACAGAACTAATAGAGTTAAATGAAATCATAGACGAGCTGCCAGACCTAGAAAAAAAGGTCATGAAACTGAGATACTTTGAAGACTTCACCCAAGCAAAAACAGGTGAAATCCTAGGTATATCCCAAGTACAAGTATCTAGAATAGAAAGAAAAGCTCTAATGCTACTAAAAAAAGAATACATAAACTAAAAAAAGAGCTACCGCAAAACACCTTCTCAAGTGTTAATGCGATAGCTCTTTTTATTCTCGGTTATCTTAGACTATATATTGGATTATGTTTTTCTTTTGGTTTTTAGTATTATGTAAAAATTATTAATTTTAAATCGGTTTTAAAATCTATCTCATCACAGAGCTACTCTTATTTTCCGTAGTATACTTTTAAGTACATATCTTTTATTTCGCTCATTAATGGATATCTTGGGTTAGCTCCTGTACACTGGTCATCAAATGCCTGTTCAGTCATTTCATCTAAAGTTTCTAGGAACTTAGTTTCATCTACACCAAATTCTTTTATAGTTTTTGGTATATTTAATCTAGCTTTTAAATCTTCTATTGCTTTTATTAAGTTAGCTACTTTTTCTTTATCATCTTTTCCTGTTATTCCACAGAATGATGCAAATTCTGCATATCTCTGTATTGTATCAGGGTATTTGTACTGAGGGAAAGTACCCATTTTAGCTGGAGCTTCACAGCAGTTGTATTTTATTACTTCACATATTAATAATGCATTTGCTATACCATGTGGTATATGGTGGAATGCTCCTAATTTATGTGCCATAGAGTGGCAAACACCTAGGAATGCATTTGCGAATGCCATACCTGCCATTGTTGAAGCTAAAGCCATTTTTTCTCTTGCTTCTGGATCGTGTGGTCCATCATTGTAAGCTCTTGGTAGGTAGTTGAATATTGCTTTACCAGCCTGTAATGCCATACCATCTGCTGGTTCTGTTCTTAACATTGATACGTAAGCTTCTAATGCGTGAGTTAAAGCATCTATTCCTGAAGCAGCTGTTAATCCTTTTGGCATCTGCATCATGTAGTCAGCATCTATTATAGCCATGTTTGGCATTAATTCGTAGTCAGCTAGAGGATATTTTATACCTGTATCCTGGTCTGTTATAACTGCGAATGGAGTAACTTCAGAACCTGTACCTGATGATGTTGGTACTGCACAGAAGTAAGCTTTTTCTCCCATTTTAGGGAATGTATAAACTCTTTTTCTTATATCCATGAATCTCATTGCTAAATCCTGGAAATCTACTTCTGGATGTTCATATAATACCCACATTATCTTACCAGCATCCATTGCTGAACCTCCACCTACTGCTATTATTAGGTCTGGTTCAAATGCTCTCATTGCTTCTGCACCTTCTTTAGCACAAGCTAGTGTTGGGTCTGGAGCAACATTGTAGAATGTAGTTGTTACTATTCCCATTTCGTCTAGTAAATCTGTTATTGTTTTTGTATATCCATTTTTATATAGGAATGAGTCTGTTACTATGAAAGCTCTTTTCTTATTCATTACTTCTTTGAATTCTCTCATAGCTACTCCCATACAACCTTTTTTGAAGTAAACTTTTTCTGGAGCTCTAAACCAAAGCATATTTTCTCTCCTTTCAGCTACAGTCTTGATATTGATTAAGTGTTTTATTCCTACGTTTTCAGAAACTGCGTTTCCACCCCAAGATCCACAACCTAAAGTTAGAGATGGTTTTAATTTGAAGTTGTATAAATCACCTATACCACCGTGAGATGATGGAGAGTTTATTATTAATCTACAAGTTTTTAATGCATTAGTGAACTGATCAACTTTTTCTGGATGTTTTATAGTATCAACATATAATGCTGAAGAATGTCCGTATCCACCCTGTTCAACTAATCTTTCTGCTTTGTAAACAGCTTCATCAAATGTTTTATATTTGTACATAGCTAGGATTGGAGATAGCTTTTCGTGAGCGAATGGTTCAACGAATTCTACTTCATCAACTTCTGCTATCATTATTCTTGCTGATTCTGGTACATTTATTCCAGCCATTTTACCTATTGTGCATGGTCTCTGTCCAACTATTTTAGCATTTACTGCACCAGCTTCATTAAGTATTATTTTTCTTACTTTATCTGCTTCATCTGCGTTTAGAACATAAGCTCCTCTATGTATGAATTCTTTTTTAACTTCATCGTATAATTTTTCTGGTACTATTACTGACTGTTCAGATGCACATATCATACCATTATCAAATGATTTAGACATTATTATTGAACTTACAGCCATTTTTACGTCACAGCTTTCATCTAATATTGCTGGAACGTTACCTGCACCAACACCTATAGCTGGTTTTCCTGAAGAATAAGCTGATTTAACCATTCCAGGTCCACCTGTTGCTAATATTGTATCAGCTTCAGCCATTAATAAGTTAGTTAATTCTAATGATGGTTCATCTATCCAAGCTACACATCCTCTTGGAGCACCTGCTTTTATAGCTGCTTCGTGAACTATTTTAGCTGCTTCTATTGTACATTTTTTAGCTCTTGGATGAGGAGATATCATTATAGCATTTCTTGTTTTTAATGATATTAATATTTTGAATATAGCTGTTGATGTTGGGTTAGTTGTTGGTATAACTGCTCCTAAAACACCTATTGGTTCTGCTATTTTCTTAAATCCAAATGCTTCGTCATTTTCTATAACTCCACAAGTTTTGTCGTTTTTATATGCGTTGTATATATATTCAGATGCAAAGTGGTTTTTTATAACCTTATCTTCAACAACACCCATTCCAGTTTCTTCATGTGCCATTTTTGCTAGAGGTATTCTAGCCTGGTTAGCTGCTGTTGCTGCTGCTAAGAATATTTTGTCTACCTGTTCCTGATTAAGTTTAGCTAACTCTTTCTGAGCTGCTCTTACTTCTGCAAGTCTTAATTCAAAAGTTTCTTTGTCTTTTACAATTTCTGGGCTTACTACTTTTTCTTCAACTTTTTTAGCTTCCTTAGTCATCTGTTTTTTCCTCCGTTTGATATTTATTTTGTTAAAATCAATGTTTTCGTTGTTAAATTTTATCTACTTTTTAACAAAAATTTAAATTATAGATTTTTTCTATAAACCTTTGATTTATCAAGGCTTTAATCTTTTTTTGTTTCTTTCGATGAGTATATAATAGTCCTATTTTAGATATAAGTCAACACTTTTCTTGATATTTTTTTATCATTCTTTTTTGCGAAGTTTTTCCTTATTTTAGACATTTCTGTATTTTGCAAGATGTTAATCGTTTTCCCTTTCAAACAAAAATTCTCAAAAATTTTTACATTTTATAAAACATCTTCTTTCCCAATATAGTCTAATCTATATTTCCTGCTTTTTACTTATTAGAATTATTTTCTTTGCTCTGAATTTCTCTAAATAATCGATTATTTTTTCTAATAAATTTTTAAATTATTTTTCACAACTTCATTCTATATTCTATAGATTATATTGTCAATTATTATTTTTTGAATATTTTAAATAATCTTTAAGTTTGTTTTTTCCTTATCACTTTCCAATAATTTAATAATATCCACTTGTGAAATCTTATTTTTATCAATAATTAACTTTTAAATAATTTTCTATAATTGTATTTTTTATTGTAATTATTTTTAATTTTAATCTAAGTATATTTTCAAAAAGAATTGCAGCTTATATTTTTATTGACATCAAATTTTTAGTAAATTTTTCAATTTTAAAAAATATTTTTATAGCATATGTTAATAAAAAGTCACAAAAAATCTAGATTTTTCAATTTTTACCATCATATTTTCTTTAAGAATGATAAAGAATTCGAGCTAATATGTTATAATAAATTTATGAAATTCACAAATTCAAATTACCAAAATCGAAAGGAGAATTATACCGATGAGTATATTAGTTTTCGGGCATAAAAACCCAGATACAGATTCAATCTGCTCTTCTATAGCTTATGCAAATTTAAAAAGAGCTTTAGGACAGGATGCAGTAGCTTGTGCACTAGGAGAAGTTAGAAAGGAAGCAGAATACGCTCTTAACTACTTCAAAGTAGACGCTCCTAAATTAATAGATGGAGTTAAAGCTCAGGTTAAAGACCTTTGCCTAGATACAGAAAACATATTAAATGTTTCTTCTTCATTATTAGAAGCTTACAACCTAATGAATAACAAAGGTGTTGAAGCTGTTCCAGTTGCAGATGAAGAAGGAAAATTCGCTGGATGCGTATCATTAAAGAAAATAGCTGAAGAATTACTTCATCAGCACTTCAAAACAATAGACACTACAATAACTAACATATGCAAAAACCTTGATGGTTCTGTAGTAGTTCATTGTTCAGAAAAAATAAGTGGTAGAGTATTCACTCTTTCATTTGATATGGAAACAGTAATGGAAACTCTTGAATCAGGAGATATAGTTATAGTAGGAAATAGATTTGAAGCTATAGAATACGCTATAGACAACAAAGCTGCTTTAATAATACTTACTTCTAATACAGAAATATCTGATGAATTAAAAGCTAAAGCAGAAAGAAATGGTGTTTCTGTTATAACAGTTCCAACAAACAACTACAAAACTTCAAACACAATAAACCACTGTGCTTGCATAGAATCATTAGTTGAAGCTTGTGACTGTGCAGTATGTGAATGTGCTTATGCAGAAGACCTTGATCTTTGCGAAAAATGTCTTTACCCAGTTGTAAATGCTGAAGAAAAAGTAGTTGGTTTATTATCAGCTGCTGATTTAGCTAAATTACCTAAAAAAGACGTTATATTAGTTGACCACAATGAATACGGACAGAGTGCAGATGGACTTGAATCAGCTAATCTTCTTGAAATAGTTGACCATCACAAACTAGGTGGAATGAAAACAGACCTTCCTCTATCAGTAAGATTAATGCCAGTTGGATGTACTTGTACAATAATATACAACATGTACAAAGAAAACAACGTAGAAATACCTACTGAAATAGCAGGACTTCTTCTATCAGCTATACTTTCTGATACATTAATATTCAAATCACCTACAACTACTGAATTAGACAAACAGGCTTGTGAAGACCTAGCTAAAATAGCTGGTGTTGATATGGAAAAATACGGAATGGACATGTTCAAATACGGAACTTCTCTTGATGAATACTCAATAGAAGAAATAGTAAACATGGACTTCAAAAAATTTGATATGAGTGGTAAATCAGTTGGTATAGGTCAGGTATTCACTCTTGATATAGACTCTATATTCGCTAAACAGGATCAGTTCCTTGACTACATAAACTCTACTGATTTTGATTTATTAGTTCTTGCAGTTACTGATATAATCAAAGAAGGTTCTTACCTAATATACAAAGCTCCAGATGCTGTAATATCTGAAGCATTTAACGTTGACGGAGCTCAGGGAGTATTCGTTGAAGGATGCGTTTCAAGAAAGAAACAGTTAGTTCCTGGACTTACTGCTGCAGTTAAAAACATGTAATTAATAATATTATATAGAAAAAGTGCTGTTACAAGAGAGTTACCAAGCTCGCATGTAACAGCACTTTTTATTTTATAAGACTTATTTTGGGGCGTTATAACATATAACTCCATACAGATAGGCATATTATCAACCAGCTCAGTCGTTGATTTTATGCATAATTACTTTTTACTTTTACCTTTCATGGGCTTAATCCCAGAATACCCAGTGAAAAGCTGTTCATTTGGTGTTATTCGGTTGAATTTCTACTACACATATAGTATACTTTTTTAATTGATATATTAAAAGCGACATTTTCTCATTATAGTTATGACAAAAATTAATATCAGGAGGGATACTTAATGGATATAAATACTTATAAAATATTTGTTACTGTTGCAGAAACAAATAACATTTCATATACAGCTGAGCTACTTGGGTATACACAGTCTGGTGTAAGTCATTCCATGAAGAGGCTTGAAAAGGAGCTAGGACTTCAATTATTCATTAGAGATAGATACGGCGTTCATCTGACACCTATTGGGAGAGATTTTCTTCAAAAAGTTAGGGCTCTTATGTCTGAAAATGAAAAGCTAGAACAGTTTATATATAATATCAAAGGACTAGAAGTTGGTTCGTTAAATATAGGTACTCTTTCAAGTATTTCAGTAAACTTGCTACCTGATATTATAAATAAATTTAACTTAGAGCACCCAAACATAACAATCAACCTAAAAGAAGGCGGAATTAGCGAGTTGTATAATTGGGTTTTGGAATCTAAAGTAGACTTTGCCTTTTCCTCTTTAGACAATATAGATATCAATAGAAATTTGGAATTTTTGCCAATCCTAGAAGATAAATACGTTGCAATATTTCCAAAATCATATAATATAGAAAACACAAATAGTTTTACAATATTAGATTTTAATGGCGAAGATTTCATACTTCCCGATCTTTCTTATGACAATAGTATATTTGAGATATTAAAAAAAGAAAATATAAAGCCTATTTTTAGATTTTCATCGCAAAATGACTATTCTATCATATCAATGGTAGAAAACGGCTTAGGAGTTGGTATACTGCCTGAGCTTGCTATAGAAAGAGAAAAAAATAGACTGCAGTATTTACCGCTAGAGCCAAATTATTTTAGAACGATAGGTATATCTATGAAAAAATTTAAAGACCTATCTCCAGCAGCAAAAACGTTCATCTACTTTGTTGCTAATTACTTTGATATTCCACACGATACACTTAAATAAAAATAAATAAAAATAAATAAAAATGGGCTACTGATTTTACAGTAACCCATTTTTTATACGTTCAAATTCTATTAAATTCTTATAAAACTCTTGAAGATCCTTTGTATATTATACCAGCTTTAGCGTCTACTGTTACTATATCTCCATCTTTAACAGTTTTAGTTATACCAGCTACTGATACAACAACTGGAGTATTAAGGTTTAATCCTACTATAGCTGCGTGAGAAGTCATTCCACCGAATTCTGTAACTATAGCTGCTGCTTCTTCTATGTAGCAGTTCATATCTTTATCAGTTGTTTTAGCAACTATTATATCGCCTTTTTTGAAGTCTTTTATTTCTCCGTTAGCATCTGCTATTCTAACTCTACCTTCAACAGTACCATTTCCTATACCAACACCGTTTCCAAGTACTTCACTTATAACGTGAACTTTTATTAAGTTAGTGGTTCCGCTTACACCAACAGGTACACCAGCTGTTATTACAACTAATTCTCCGTTTTTAACGTATCCAGATTCTATTGATGCTTCTATAGATTTTTCTATAACTTCATCTGTATTTCCTGCTAAAGCAGATTTTATTGGGTATACTCCCCAAGTTAATGCAAGTCTTCTCATAACTGCTTCATTGCTTGTAGCTGCTATGATTGGAGCCTGTGGTCTGAATTTAGATACCATTTTTGCTGTATATCCTGAAGAAGTAGATGTTATTATTGCTGAAGCATTTAGGTCAACTGCAGTAGTACAAGTAGCGTGACTTATTGCATCTGTAACAGTAACATTTTTAGAACCTTTTTCTTTTAACATTCTATCGTAATCTAAAGTCTGTTCTATTCTCTTAGCTATACTAGCCATTACTTTAACAGCTTCTACTGGGTATTTACCTGCAGCAGTTTCTCCAGAAAGCATTATTGCATCTGTACCATCGTATATAGCATTTGCAACGTCTGTAACTTCTGCTCTTGTAGGTCTTGGGTTTCTTATCATAGAATCAAGCATCTGAGTAGCTGTTATAACTGGCTTAGCTAATTCATTACATTTTTTGATTATCATTTTCTGAACTATAGGTATTTCTTCAGTTGGTATTTCAACCCCAAGGTCACCTCTTGCAACCATTATACCGTCTGAAACCTGTAGTATTTCATCTATGTTTTCAACACCTTCCTGGTTTTCTATTTTAGAAAGTATTAAAACATCTCCAGCGTTATTTTTTTCAAGTATTTCTCTTATAGCTAATACGTCAGAAGCTTTTCTAACGAATGATGCAGCTATCATGTCTATACCTTCTTTTATACCAAATTCTATATCACTTATATCTTTTGGTGTTATAGCTGGTAAGTTTATTTTAACTCCTGGTACGTTAACACCTTTGTGGTTTTTAACTATTCCAGAGTTTTCTACTATACATTTTATGTTTCCATTTTCAACAGATTTAACTCTAAATCCAACTAGACCATCGTCTATTAATATAGTGTCGCCTTCTTTAACGTCATCTGCTAATCCTTTGTAGCTTACTGTACATATTTCTTTTGTACCAACTACTTCGTCCATTGTTATTGTGAATTCAGATCCTTCTTCAAGAAGAACTTCTGGGTCTGCAAAGTTACCAGTTCTTATTTCTGGTCCTTTTGTATCAAGAAGTATAGCTATTGGTTTGTTTAGTTCTTCTCTAACTTTTTTAACCATATCTATTCTTCCTTTGTGTTCTTCATGAGAACCATGAGAGAAGTTGAATCTACATACATTTAATCCATTAAGCATTAACTCTTTTAAAACTTCTTCACTCTGTGATGCTGGTCCTAGTGTACAAACTATTTTTGTTCTTTTTATATCGTTTAACATATTTCCTCCTGATATAGATGGATAAATTTTGCACCGTAAGATGTAATCCACCGTATATATATGTATTATCTGTTACAAATATAACTGATATTATCTTTTTTAATCTAACCTATTCCTCTTATTTCAAATTTTATATTTATTATATAGAAAGTACTTTTGCCATTTCGTATAATTCTCTATTGAATGTTTTTGGCATAGCTAAAGCTTCCTGTATATCTAAGTCTATTATTTTATTATCTTTTATACCAACAACTCTTGAAGATTTTCCTTCTAATAATAATTCAACAGCTCTGTATCCGAATCTACTTGCTAGTATTCTATCAAATGCAGTTGGGCTACCACCTCTCTGAACATGTCCTAAAACAGTTACTCTAACGTCTGCTCCTGCCTGTTCAGTTAAAACTTTTTTAAGGTCTGCTGCACTACCAACTTTTTCAACACCTTCAGCCATAACTATTATACTGTGTCTTTTTCCTCTTTTCTGAGTTGTTTTTAATCTTAAAGCTATTTCGTCTAATTTTACGTCTACTTCTGGAACTATTATTGTTTCAGCTCCCCCTGCTATACCTGCGTATAAAGCTAAGTCTCCACAGTTTCTACCCATTACTTCAACTATGTTTACTCTTTCATGAGAAGAAGAAGTATCTCTTATTTTACCTATAGCATCTATTACAGTATTCCTAGCTGTATCAAATCCTATTGTGTAATCTGTGTATTCTAAGTCGTTATCTATTGTTCCTGGTATACCTATAGCTGGGAATCCCATTTCGCTTAATTTTTTAGCTCCGTTGAAAGATCCATCTCCACCTATAACAACTAGGCAATCTATTCCATATTTTTTAAGTACTTTTACCCCTAATTTTCTACCTTCTTCTGTTTTGAATTCTTCACATCTTGAAGATTTTAATATTGTACCACCTCTGTGGATTATGTCACCAACTGAAGAAAGGTTCATTTCTGTTAAATCTTCTTCTAAAAGACCTTTATAACCTCTGTTTATTCCGTATACTTTACATCCGTAGTATATACCAGATCTTACAACTGCTCTTATTGCAGCATTCATTCCTGGAGCATCTCCACCACTTGTTAAAATACCTATTGTTTTCATTAGTCATACCTCCTAAGACTTTTTTTCTATTCTATCTAAATTTTCTTGAGGACGTTTTCCGTCCCTATATTTAAATTTTATCCCACAAGTTTTAAAAAATTAAAATGTCCTTTTTCTTAAAAGTCCATTTTGTGTTATTATATCACAAAAAGTCGTTAAATTATCATTAAATTTGAATTTTCTTTTGCTTTATATTATAAATACATCTTAGGTGTTTACTATTTGAAATGTGCTATACTATTAGTACCGTTATCAAATATTTAGGTTTACTCTTTATCCCTAAATTTACACTATTTAAGCCATTTATGAGTAACAATAAAAAAGGGAATATTTTTTTGAAATACTCCCTTTTAATCGAAAATTATTTTGTTTTTAAAATACAATCTAGTTTTTTAGTAAGACATTTTTTCAGGAATTACCCCTCTTACTCCACCCTTAGGGTATTTTGTGTCGCCAATGTATCTCGGCATTAAATGAATATCTTTCTAGAAATCATAAAAAAATTATTGTATAATCTATAATTGAACTAAAATTTAGGAGGTAAACTTTTATGTTTTATCTATTACTAGCAATAGTATGCAGTGGTTCTATAGCTCTAATATTCAAATACAGCGAGTCAAAAGAATGCAACAGAGCACTTGTAACCACTTTCAACTACTTAACAGCTACTGTAATATCAGCAATAGCACTTGCAAAGTCTGGTCTAAATGTTCCAGCATCATTTGACGGAATAATGTCCAAAACAATGGCGAACTTTGCAGGGACTCTTACACCAGAAGGAAGCTTCGTAGCTTCAATACTACTTGGAATTATAACAGGATTTTTATTCTTTATAGGTTTCGTCGTTTATCAGAAGAGTATAAACGAATGCGGACCTTCAATATCAGGTATGTTTGGGAAAATGGGTATTCTAGTACCTATGATATTTTCAATATTCTTATGGAATGAAATACCATCTCCAATAAAATGGGTGGGAATAGTGTTATCTTTTGCATCTATACTGATAATAAATGTAAATCCTACAAACTTAAAAGAATCAGATTTCAAACCGATTCTAATAATTTTATTCGTATTTTATGGATGCGCAGATTTTATGAATAAAGTATTCCAGAAATACGCATTAGTAGAGTACAAAAACTTCTTCCTACTAATAGTATTCATATCTGCTACAATATTCAGTTTAGGTATGCTATTTAAGAATAGAAAAGAAGGATTCAACCTTACTAGCTGCTTAGTTGGTATCGGGGTTGGTATTCCAAATATGTTCTCTTCATTCTTCCTTATAGATGCTCTAAAAACACTTGAAGCTGCTGTTGTTTATCCAATATTCAGCGCTGGTGGTATAGTGTTTATCATGTTTATGAGTTATATAATATTTAAGGAAAGACTTAGCAAAAAAGAAAAACTTGCCGCTGCTCTTACAATAGTCAGCATGGCAATTGTAAATATATAATTTTAAAAAATATTTTTATGTCAATAAAACATAGCCGTAGCATTTTTTATCTATACAATTATGCTATGGCTATGTTCTTTTTTATCCAAAAAAAACTAACACTTTTTTTTAATTTATTTATTTTTTACAACATTATATTATAAAGTATCATTTATTT
>UQCY01000023.1 GCA_900539645.1 uncultured Clostridium sp.
TCCGCAATCTCTAGCTTTTCCTGCTGGAACTATTTCTAATTCTGCAGACTGGAAATCTTCTTCTTCCATTCCGTATTTTTCGCATAATATTTTTAATACGTTAGCTTTTACTGCATCTTTTTCATCTTCTTTTAATTCAGTTTCAGCTAATGGTCTACTAGCTATTAGAAGGTCTAAGTTTTCTCCTTCTATAACTACAGATGCTTTCTTTTCTAACTGAGCTGCACCTAAGTGAACTAATAAATCAGTTATTACGAATACTGGATCTGTTGGGTCTTCACCTATATTAACGTTAACTACTGATCCGTCTTTTTTTGCTACTACACCATGAAGTGATAATGGAGTTGTTACCCACTGATATTTTTTTATACCACCATAGTAGTGAGTATCTAGGTATCCTAATCCATCAGTTTCATATAAAGGATTCCGTTTTACATCTATACGTGGAGAATCTATATGTGCTCCTAGTATATTCATACCATGAGATATAGGTTCTTTACCTATCTGGAATAATGCTAGTGATTTTTTCATGCATTCTGCATAAATTTTATCTCCTGCTTTTAATTCTTTACCTTCAGCTATTACATCTTTGATGTTTCTGTATCCTGCTTCTTCTGCCATTCTTACTGATAAAGTAACACATTCTCTTTCTGTTTTACCTTTATCTAAGCATTTTTTGTACTTTTCGTTTACTGCTTCTAATTCTTCTAGCTGGCAAGCATTGTATTTTGTCCAAAGATTTTTTGCCATTTTTAAATCTCCTTCTTTCCTCTATATTATTTATTTTCAAGATATATTATAAATAAAGGTGTAACAATAATGCTACACCTTTTATCTTGCTTAAATTATATATACTCGCTAAGTGTAGTATATTTTATTATATATGTTTTCTTTTCTGTTATTTTATATTTAAAATATTTAAATCTTAAGCTTCTTCAAATTCATCAAGAGCCATTAATTTAACTATACCTTTTCTCATTACTAATAGCATTAATGCAAATACTATAAGAACTGCTGATATAGAACCAAATATCTGAACATATCCCATAGTTGAAGTAAGTCCACCTAATTTACCAGATATTAAGTTTGCAAAACAGTTACTTAAATACCAAGCACCCATTGCTAATGAACCATATCTTACTGGAGCTAGTTTGTTGAACATCGCTAATCCTATTGGAGATATACAAAGTTCTCCTATTGTTAATGCTAAGTAAGCAACTAATACGAACATTAAGCTCATTTTTCTAGATCCATCTACTACACCACCAATACTATTTATACCTATTATAAGTATTACGAATGCTGCAGCTGTAAATAACATACCTAAAGCCATTTTTGTTGGTATAGATAAGTCTCCTCTTTTACTCTGACCTAATTTTAACCAGAATTTAGCCATTAAAGGAGCAAATATAACACAAAGAATAGAGTTGTAAGCAACTAGCCAAGGAACTGGTATTGTGAAGCTTCCGAAATCTCTCTGAACTAAGTCATTCATTAGTATAGAGAATGAAGTCTGAGTCTGGAACCAAGCTGACCAGAATAATACAACGAATACGAATAATATTACCATAGATAATATTCTTTTCTTTTCAGTCTGAGTTAAAGGCTGATGTTCAGCAACTTCTTTTTGACCAGATTCTTTTGCTGCCTGAGCTCCTCTTTTACCATTAACTGGGTATTTACCTATATCTCCTAATAATTTAGGAGCAGTCATATATATGAATATAGATACAGCTACCATTAATATACCATTCATTAAGAATACATATTTATATCCGAATGAAACTATTTCACCTGTAGCTGCTATTTCAGCGAACCACTGATCTGCTATAAGACCTGATATTATAGGACCAAAGAATGCCCCTATATTTATAGCCATGTAGTATAATGCGAAAGCCGCATCTTTTCTTGTGAACTCAGTAGGTCCATAAAGAGAACCAACAAGTGCACCTATCTGTCCTTTAAAGAACATACCAGCTACTATAAGGACTATAAGTCCTGCCCATATACCAGCTACTGTTGGTGGGGCAAAGAACATAACGAAGAATGCAAGACCATTTAAGAATGTTCCTAGAATTAATGATTTCTGGATTCCTAAGAAGTTATCTGTTATCCATCCTCCAAATATTGATCCCATGTAGTTTATTGCTGTATAAAGACCTATTATTGATGATGCCTTAGCTACACTAAGACCTAGACCGTTCTGCGCAACATCTGCAGTCATGAAAAGTATGAAAATAGATGAAAACGCGTATCCACAGTGGCACTGTACACCTGTTGCTATATTAGCAAGCCACAGCCCCTTTGGATGTTTCTGTTTTTCTGTTGACATAAAAATCCTCCATTAATATTATATATTTCCAATCACCTCAGTGATTATCGACAAAAGAATATTTCTTCGTGATTTTATGCCATCCGCTTAATTGGGACTCAAATCTCCCACATTCAAGTCCCAACTATTCCATATAAATATTATAAAATCACCCTATTTTTCCACTCACAAATCCCTAAATTTATGATGTCAAGAAGTTAACATAAAATATCGTTTTCATTCTGTCCGATTTTCCGTATTCATTATTATCTAAATTAAAATGCCTTTTATAAAAACTTTTGTAATATTATGTTTTCTCCCTGATAATTTAAATGCTATCATTTATCCAATATACTTGTCTATATAATTTAACATTTCTAAGATAGAAGTTTATTATTGTTTATCTATTATCAATACAAAAAATATATTAATCGTCATAAAATTTTCCGATTTCTATAATTATCTGCAAATTTATAAATTTTTTCTAATTTTTATTTATAAATTATCCTCAAATCATACACATCTAGCAACCTACAACTTCATACAAGTGTTTTCAGTTGTTTCATTGTTTTTTTATTAAATTTTATTTTTTTCATTCAAAAAAGTTTTTTAGTTCAATCAAAAAAAGAATATCCTACTCCAATCTTCTATAAGCAATTGACGATTTATTATTCATTTTTAACTATATAATTTTTTGATTAATCGGTAAAAACTTTTCATTTTATCTTCATATCTTGACAAAAAAAGTTGCTCATATTATTTTATAATTAATATTCACTATCACTTATCAAATAATATTTGTATTCTAGGAGGTTAATTATGAACAATGTATTGATTGCTTTTGGATTTACACTAATTGCTGGACTCAGCACTTCTATAGGAAGTATGATAGCTTTTCTTACAAAAAGCACAAATAAAAAATTTCTTTCTGTAAGTTTAGGTTTTTCAGCAGGTGTAATGGTTTATGTATCTATGATAGAAATTTTTCCCGAGGCTCAAGAATCTATTGCCTCTGTATTAGGTGAAAGAATGGGGTCTATTATAACTGTTATTGCATTCTTTGCTGGAATGTTTGTAATAGCTATAATAGATAAATTAATTCCCTCTGAAGAAAATCCACACGAATTAAAATTAGTTGAGGATTTAGAGAATAAATCGAATAATAATTCAAAACTTTTACGTACTGGTTTATTTACAGCATTAGCTATTGCTCTACACAACTTTCCTGAGGGATTAGCGACATTTGTATCAGCGCTAGAAGATCCTGCTTTAGCTCTACCAATAGTTTTTGCAATAGCTATACATAATATTCCAGAAGGTATTTCTGTTTCTATTCCAATCTACCACGCAACAGGCTCAAAGAAAAAAGCATTCCTATATTCTTTTATATCAGGACTTGCTGAGCCTATAGGTGCTTTAGTTGGTTGGTTAATCCTAATGCCTTTTATGAACGACACAGTATTTGGAATAATCTTTGCATCAGTTGCAGGAATAATGGTATTTATATCATTTGATGAACTACTTCCAGCAGCTAGAGAATACGGTGAACACCACCTTTCAATCTACGGATTAATTTCTGGAATGATGCTTATGGCGGTTAGTCTTTTACTTTTCGTATAAAATTAAATACTAAAAACAAAAAAGAGCTACGTACAACTTTTACCGTTATACTAGCTCTTTTTATATTTATTCTCCTCGCACAATGAATTGAATCTTATCAAATTTTGTTTCTACATCTATAAATTCTTTTATTTTATCCTTTTTCTCTGTTGAAATATCCTTGCTAAGATATACAATTATATTCATATTTTCATGCTGCTTTTCTTCCTTAGAATCCCATTCCTTTAAATACCCAGCACTAATATCTGAAACCTCGGGATATATTACACTTAACTGTTCACTTAATTTTCCAACATCCAAAGAAATTCCACTTATTCCTATTGGCTCAGTTGTATCTTCCTTTTCTTTTTCAACCATCTTCATGGCAAAAATCAAACTAGGAATTATTATTATAGCAGTGTTTCTTATAAGGACTGCTCTAAATTTCTTTTTCCGCTCATCATTTCTTTCTGTCTTCTGTGGAACTTTCATAATTAAAAGTCCTATTATTGTAGCTAAACAAATAAAATAAGTATTTATTATAAATAGATAAAGCGCACCAGCAAAATATTTAAACGATTTTATAGCAATCCCATATCCCGCAGTACAAAGTGGTGGCATAAGTGCTGTAGCTATTGCAACACCTGGTATTACATTTGATTTTTCTTTTCTTGTAAATCCTATTATCCCAGCAAATCCACCAAAAACAGCTATTAAAACATCCCATATTGTAGGTGTAGTTCTAGCTAATAACTCTGGTGATGCTGTTGTTATTGGACTAATTGTAAAGTATATTGCAGAAGTTATAAGGCAGACAATAACCTGAAATATAAGTCCTATTATAGAATCCTCTGTTTCATCTATATCTCCTGTCGCAATTCCGTATCCTATAGCCATTATTGTACCCATAAGTGGAGATATAAGCATTGCTCCTATTATAACCGCTGTCGAGTTCATATTAAGACCGATTGACGCTATAAATATCGCAAATATCATTATACAAAGATTAGTACCTCTAACTTTTCCACCGCTTACTATTCTCTCATGTATCTCGTCGTATGAAGCTGTATCTCCATGAATACTAAATGCCAACTTCAATACATGCTTTATATGTTCTTTCATATCTTAAATATCACCTCTTGTTGAAAATTCATCCTTTTATTATATTATCTTTTGCAAAAAATAGTCAAGTTTTCTATTTTTCCTACATTTTTATCATGTAAACAGCTTTTTTACTATTTGATAAATTTTATCATTTTCAAATGATTTCTTTTTTCTTATTTCTATTGACATTGATTCTCATTACTGTTATTTTGTTATTGTAGAATTTTTACTGAGGAGGAAACAATTATGGACTTAACAAAAGCTCAGTTAGAGCAAGAATATACAATAAAAGATATACAGACAGACGATGAGGAACTTAATGCATTCTTATTCTCTCTTGGATGCTATAGTGGAGAAAGTATAACTGTAGTTTCTAAGTTTGGGAAAAGCTATGTAGTTTCTGTAAAAGATGGTCGTTACAATATAGATACAAATCTGGCAAAGGCAATTTTAATATAATTGAAATTATTTCTGATTTAATCAAAGATACTT
This sequence comes from uncultured Clostridium sp., assembly GCA_900539645.1. Taxonomy (GTDB): domain Bacteria; phylum Bacillota; class Clostridia; order Peptostreptococcales; family Peptostreptococcaceae; genus Peptacetobacter. The sequence continues at coordinate 5,507 of UQCY01000023.1, forward strand.
TTAATATAACTATTTAGGCAGTAATGAAATCATAAAATATATTTTTAATGGGATTGATTTTAATCGCAGTAAAAGAAGGAGGAATTATAAGATGAGGATAGCTTTAGCAGGAAATCCAAATAGTGGTAAAACCACTATGTACAATTTATTAACAGGAAGCAACGAGCACGTTGGAAACTGGGCTGGGGTTACGGTAGATAAAAGAGAAAGCACTCTTAAAAAGAACTACTGTACAAATACAACAGAAGAAATCATAGCAGTTGACCTACCAGGAGCGTATTCAATGTCTCCATTCACATCAGAAGAAAGTATAACAAGTGGGTATGTAAAACATGAAAACCCAGACGCAATCATAAATATAGTTGATGCTACTAATCTTAGCCGTAGTTTATTCTTCACTACTCAGCTTCTTGAACTTGGAATACCAGTTGTAGTTGCACTAAATAAAAGTGATATAACAGATAAAAAAGAAACTAAAATAGACGTAGCAAAATTATCTGAAGCTCTTGGTTGCCCAGTAGTCGCTACTGTTTCAACTAACGAAAGAGGAATAGCAGAAGTGGCTACAAAAGCTATTGAATCAAAAGGAAAAAAACAGGTTGCACCTTATCATCAGGGAGAAATAAACCTTCACGATAAAAATGAAGTTGAAAAAGCTGATAGAAAAAGATTTGAATTTGTAAATAAAATAGTTAGTCAAGTTGAAACTCGTAAAGTATTAACAAAAACTAGAAATACTCAGGACAAAATAGATGCAGTTTTAGCTAATAAATGGCTTGGTATACCAATATTTGCCGTTGTTATGTGGCTAGTATTCGATATATCTCAGTCAAAACTTGGACCTTTCTTAGCAGATATACTTGTTGGATGGATAGAAACATTCCAGGGATATGTAGCTGAAATGGTATCTGGAGCATCTCCGTTCCTACAGGCTCTTCTTGTAGATGGTATCATAGGTGGTGTTGGAGCTGTTGTTGGATTCCTTCCACTAGTAATGGTTATGTATTTCTTAATAGCACTTCTTGAAGATTGTGGATATATGGCTCGTGTCAGCGTTGTTATGGATCCAATATTTAAAAGAGTTGGTCTTTCAGGAAAATCTATAATACCAATGGTTATAGGTACTGGTTGTGCTATACCTGGCGTTATGGCTTGTCGTACAATAAGAAATGAAAGAGAAAGAAGAACTACTGCGATGCTTACACCATTTATGCCATGTGGTGCTAAACTTCCAGTAATAGCTTTATTTGCAGGTGCATTCTTCAGTGATGCTTCTTGGGTAGGTACATTAATGTACTTTGTAGGAATACTTTTAATAGTACTTAGTTCTCTACTTATATTAAAAATAACTGGACATAAATACAGAAAATCATTCTTTATAATGGAATTACCAGAATATAAAATACCTAGCTTAAAAAGAGCTGTAATATCTATGTTCTCAAGAGCAAAAGCTTACATAATAAAAGCTGGTACAATAATACTTGTTTGTAATGCTGCAGTTCAGATAATGCAGTCATTCAACTGGCAGTTACAGTTAGTTCCAGAAGGTATGGAACATACTTCAATACTAGCTTCAATAGCTTCTCCATTTGCAGTATTATTAATACCTTTAGGATTTGGGGCTTGGCAGTTAGCAGCTGCAGCTATAACAGGATTTATAGCTAAAGAAAATGTTGTAGGTACAATAGCTGTAGTTTACGGATTAACTAATTTCATAAATGTAGACGATCTTGTTTTAACAGGTGGAGCTAATACAGTTGCAACAACTATGGGACTTACTTCAGTTGCAGCTATAGCATATCTAATGTTCAACCTTTATACACCACCTTGCTTTGCTGCAATAGGTGCAATGAACTCAGAAATAAAAGATAAAAAATGGTTACTTGGAGGAATAGGACTTCAGTTCGGAGCTGGATATACAGTTGCATTCCTTGTTTATCAGATAGGAACACTTATCACTACTGGTTCAGTTGGACAAGGATTCTTACCAGGGCTTGTTGTAGTACTTGCAATAGCAGCATTTATAATAAGACTTATTGTAAAAGAAAATAAGAGATTCGATGAAGAATACTCTTTAGGAAATAAATCAATAGCTTAATTTATAAGCATATAGAATTTAAATTTTGAAAGGAGGAGATATTTATGGCTAATATTGTAGTAATCTTAATACTTCTAGCTATTATAGGAGGCGCAACATTTTATATAAGAAAAGCTAAAAAAAGCGGTGCAAAATGTATAGGTTGTCCATCTGCAAAAACTTGCTCCTCTTGCAAAGGTGCAGCAGACTCAGATTCAAATGGCTCTTGCTGTAGTTGTGGTTGCCACAAATAACTTAAAATATACAAAATAATATATATCATATATCCCCCAAAATATGCTATATATAGCCTATTCGCACTAACTGGGCAAAATAATAAACCCCTTAGGATAAAATTCTTAAGGGGTTTACTTTATTTTAACTTTATTCTACTACTTTATTATTCTCTGTAGTTTTTTCAGTTTGTTGATTTTCTGAGCTTTTTATTAAATTTCCTAAGAAAACATTAGCTGAATCTGATTTTGTTTCAAGCATTTTTTCTACTGTAGGTTTTGAATTATTTGTATAATTTAAAACTAGCTTAGCTCCATCCTCTATCGCACAGTGGTCGAGCATACTAGTATAACTAGATACCTCTCCATCTATGTTTAAAGTAGCATTTAAATTTCTACATACATAGAACATTCCACTCATATCATTTACATTTTTTGTTTCTAAATTTTCTAGATTTACATCTCTTAAACTTTCACATGATGCAAACATATAAGACATATTAGTTACATTGGATGTATTGAAATTACTTAAATCTAATTTAGTTAGATTTAAACACCCTGAGAACATATAACTTGTATTTTCTACATTATCTGTATCCAAATCAATTAAATCTATCTCATTTAAATTTTTACAGTTTGTAAACATAGCCATCATATTTGTTACTTTTTTAGTGTTTAAATCATTTAAATTTATTTTAGTCAATCCATTACAGTCTCCAAACATATAACTCATATTTTCTACATTTGATGTATCAAAATTACTTAAGTCTATACTTTTTAAATTTGAGCATTTAAAGAACATATCACTCATGTCAGTTACATTTTTAGTATTAAGCTTACTCAAATCAACACTTTCTAAACTAGTACAGTTTGCAAATATACTGCTCATATTTTCTACATTTGATGTATCTAATTTATCTGTATTTATCTTTTTTAAACTACTACATCCATTAAAAGCATATTTCATATTCACAACTTTTGAAGTATCCAGATTACTTATATCTACTTCTTTTATATTTTCAAAATTATTCATAAAGTAATCGCTTTCTGGATTTGCGTATATTGTTTTGTTTGATGATATATATACTGTGTTGTCTTTTATATATGCAACAACTTCACCACTGTTATTTTCGTCTAATTTAACGTGGTTTATTTTATCTATATCTTTTGGTATTCCTTTATTAAATACAACTTTATTAGCTTTTGGGAATCCTTTTAGCTTTCTCAATTCAGAGTTGAAATTTTCACCAGTCAATAAAGTATCACTTAAATTTGCTTCCTTACTTTTGTCTTGATTTTCTTTTTTATCTTCCTTTTTTTCATCTTTCTTTGAAGGTTTTTTCTTTTCAGGAACCTTATGTTCATTTTCAGATACATCCTTATTGTTTATTATTATCTTAGGCGAATTTGATACAATAAATCTTATATCCATAGGAAGTCCACCAAGCTGACTTGTATTTATATTCTCTAAAAGATCCAGATTTTCTGTTTTATTCACAAGAACAATTCCTTCATCTTTTGCAAAATACGCACCTGAAAGCGCATCTACAAGTGTTTCCCCATTACAGAATGATATAGACTTTCTGTCTTTGTAAAACTTATCTAAAACCATTCTATTTGTTTCGTATCTGTTTTTACCACCTATACGATTTGAATTTGTGCTCTGTTGGATACTATTTGAAACAGCATCTTTGCCACCTATTATACTGTAATCTACATTTTTTACACTATCAATACTTTCACTGTTGGGATTAGTTAATATTATAGGACTAACCTCTTTAGCTGAAACAGGAGCTATACTCATTGCATCAGCTTGTCCGGTGTATCCATTTACTATGTACGCTTTCTTATAATTTCCAATATACTTAGCAATTTCTTTTGAAGTTTCTACTCTATCTTTTCCACCAATTCTTGTAATTTTTTTACTTGAAAACTTATTTTCAAATTCTTTTGGTATGGCACTATATCCCCCTACTAAAATTATTCTTTTAGCATTATTTATCATTTTTTCACTTGCTTTGTCTATATTGTCAGGATTTATCGGAACTATATCAGCCTTTAATTTCCCCGAAAGTGCTGCTGCCGATAAACCATCAGACATATTTTCAGATGCATTTACAAGAATTAATGTATCATTTCTTCCATGCTTTTCTAAAATTTTTGAACTAGTTTCGTATCTATTCTCGCCAATATATTTATAGTGATAATGATGATGCTTTGAAGGAATTTTTACTATTTCCATACCCTTTTCTTTTTTATCTTCTAAATCTCCAATTGATTTAGCTTCAGAAGAAAAACCACTCATTGATAATATAATTGCTGCTATTGCAACTGCAGCTATACCTTTGTTCAAATTCAAAATATCTACCCCCTTAAAATGATTTATTGAATTTTAAACTGCTAAGCTTTTGAATTTAATTTTAATTAAAATTTAATCTTCCCAACAGTTTTTGAAAATACCCTTATTAAACATAATTAAACATATTTCTTTCAAAAAATTATTAATCACTAAATTTATAACCATTCTTACAATTATTCCCCTTATTTTATAGAATATTTTAAAATATATTTACATTTTTACTTTTCATTTAATTGTTGTAGTATAATGTATTCATATACTTTTAGATTTATAAATATCTTTTAAATTAATAAATATATATTGGAGATTTTTAAAATGAAAACACCTAAAAAATATTCTGATTTAGTAAATCAAAATAAAATAACAGAAGAAATACTCGGCGAAGTTATTTATTCCATAAATAAAAGGGCAAAGAATTGGCGAAATCAAAAGAGAAAATATAAAAACTATCTTTTAGATCAATATGATAGTTATGATAAAGCTGTAGATAACGAGAAAAAATACTATAAAATGAAATCTGATATGTTAGAAAAATTTGAGCCTATTAAAATTCATAAGGAATTGAGGTTTAGAAATTTTCAACGAAAAGTTTCTGAAAAAGATTTAGAATATAATCAATTAGATGATAGTGATATTTTTAGAAAAGAAATTAAAACAGATAGAGCAACTGGCGAAAAAGTTATGTATAAGTTGGTTAGGTATAAATTAGATGATTCATTATATTATCTATACTATGAGATTGGTGGATATACATTTCATCAACCTATAGAAAAATCTGAATTGGAAAATTTTAAGGATTTAGATGTAGATGTTTTAGAGGATTTTGAAACTTTTGGAAGAGATGCTACTGAGCTTTTAAGTGTTCAGTTTTGTAAGAAAGTTTATGAGAAATTTATAGATAATAAATTAGAAATAGTATAAAAAAAGAGGTGATTACTATGACTAAAGATAACAATGATAATAAATAACCATAAAAAGCTATCGTAAGTTTCTACGATAGCTTTTTTATTATACTTATAATATTTCATCTATAGATAAAGTTACAACATCCTCTTTTACAAAACATGGTATCCCAATACCATTACATTCTTTCACACTTTCATAACAAGGCTTTGTATCACGTAAGCTTAGATATTCTTTTAAATTTTCTAAAGAGTCTAGTATATTTACATATTCAAATTCAACTCCTTTAGATTTTAAAGTTTCAAGTGCGTTTACTGTATCCTCACATAAATTTGATCCTATTACTTTTAACATACCCTTTTCTCCAATCATGCTATTTCAAAATTATAAAATATTAATATCTTTAACTAGTTTATTAGATTTTTCTAGTTCATCTTTTTAGTCAGCCATTCTTTTCCTTCAACTAAACGAGTAACCATCATACTTGCAATTGTATCTCCACTTGAGTTTAAACAAGTTGCCATTGGGTCAAATAAGAATCCAAGTGTAGCAATAAGTGGGAATGCTTCTGGCGGAAAACCAAACATTGATACTATTAACATTTCTCCAACAAGTCCACCACCTGGTGCTCCAGATAAAACAAATGCTGAACAAATTGCAACTACAATTGCCATTGCATAAGTTCCTATACCTGTGAATGGCATATTAAATGTTGCGAATAAGAAAGCTATCTTAGTAATTGAACTCAATACTGATCCATCCATATGCATTGTACATCCCATTGGTAAAACTATATCACTAACATCACTAGGCACTCCTATTTTTTCACAAGCTTCTTTATTTACTGGAAGTGTAGCTGCAGAACTTTGAGTTGCAAAAGCTGTAATTGCTGGAGTAAGTATATTCTGGAACATTTTTTTAACTGCAGGTACTCCTCCTGAGAAATATGCGTATATTGGGAAGAAAATTACTGCGTAAAGTATACATAATGGATAGTAAACTAACATACTTCTTCCATAATCTCCTAATAACTGTGGACCATACTCTGCTACTAAGTTTGCAAAGTAAGCACCTAGTCCTATTGGCGCAATCATCATAATAATTCCGACAAATTTCATAATTATATCATTTAAGTTTTTAAGTAATTTACCCATTGGACTTTCATCTGCTCCACACATTGATACACAAAATCCAAATATTATCGCGAATATAATTAATGGAAGCATATGAGATTTATCAAGAAGCTGATAAAAGTCAGTAACAGTTAACGTAGAAACTATCAACTCAGAAATTGATTTAACTTCCTCAACTTCACCTGCTCCTAGTTGAATTGCTGTTCCACTTGATGGACTAAATATATTTACCCATATTAGAACACATACTGCTGCGAAAAATCCTGTTACTAAAAAAGTTCCTATTGTACTTCCAAGTATTTTTCCTAGACGTTTCATATTTGTCATACTACCAACCGCAGTTGTAATTGAAACAAATACTAACGGTACTACAATTGTAAATAATAGATTCAAAAAGATTTCACCTAAAGGTTTCAACATCTTACCAACTTCTGGTGCAAACATACCGATTAATGATCCTACAATAATTCCACCTAATAGTAAAATAATTGAACCATACTGTTTCCAAAAGTTTTTATTTTTCATAATTATCCTCCACCGCTTCTTTTAATTGATTCATAGCTTTTTCTAATACTGATTTTGGACATGCCACATTTAATCTCATATATCCTTCAAGTTCTCTAGCAAAATCAGAACCATCATTTAATCCTAGATGTGCTTTATTAATCATAAATTCTTTTAACTCTTTCTGAGATAATCCTAATTCTCTACAATCTAACCAAATTAAATATGTAGCATCTGGATAACTTGGTTTAATCATAGGAATATTTTCTTTACAATAATTGTGAATATAGTCAATATTCTGACTTAAATAATCAAGTAACTGCTCTAGCCATTCTTCACCTTCATTTAATGCAGTTTCCATTGCAATTAAACTAAATGCATTATTTCTATGAATATCCATATTCATCCAATATTTATCAAATAGTTCTTTATGTTTTTTATCCTGGAAAATAACTGTACATGCCTGTAATCCTGCAAGATTAAATGTTTTTGTTACAGAAACACAAGTAATTACATTTGAATCTATTAGAGCTGTTGGTATATGTTTTTTATTATGGAAAACTAAGTCTGCATGAATTTCATCAGAAACAACTAGTACATTATTTTCTCTACAAATTTTAAGCATTTTTTCAAGTTCTTCTTTAGTCCATACAATTCCTAATGGATTGTGAGGACTGCAAAGTATAAATAGCGATGCTTCTTTAACCTTTTCTTCAAAGTCATCCCAATCAACTTCCCATTTACCATCTTTTTCTATCATTCTATTTTCTATAACTTGTCTATGCCAAGCTTCTGTTACATCATAAAATTCTGGATATACTGGAGTTTGAATTAATACTTTACTATCCTCTGGAGTAAATGATTTAACTATTGCACTTAATGCAGGAACAACACCTAAACAAAAGCTCATTAAACTTGTATCTGGTGTCCAATTATGTCTACGTGTTTGCCAATTTGCATAAGCTTCAAAATAAGAATCACCTCTTGAAGTATATCCCCATATTCCTTCCTGTGCTCTACTTGTCAATGCATCTATAATCGGTTGAGCTGTTTTAAAATCCATATCTGCAATCCATAGCGGGATTACATTATCTGTTCCAAATTTTTTTATTCTCTCATCGTATTTTGCAGCGTGAGTGTTTGAACGATCAACAACTGCATCAAAATTGTACTTCATAATTATTTCCTCCTTAGTTGTTTAGGTCCTATACTATTTGACTATATGATAGCGCTTCCACAGATGAATGTCAACACTTTTTTGTTTAGGTCCTATACTATTCAAAAAATATTTATTTTATGCTAATATATATACAGTCAATAGGAGGATGTATAATGGAACAGAATATAAATAAACTCTACAAAGAATTAAATAAGAAACACGATTTAGTCTATCAGTTCACAATTCTTTACTATAACTATATTTTAGATAAACACGATTATGGTACAGGAGAGGAGATTTCCATGATGGAAGCTCATACGACAACTTTCATTGAGGAAAATCCAGGTACAACAGTTAGTGAAGTTGCAAATTATTGGAATAAGACAAAAGGAGCCGTGTCACAGACAGTTAAAAGTTTGATTGGAAAAGGATATATAAAAAAAGAACAATCTGAAAAAGATCGTAAAGTCTATAATCTATATGTTACTGAAAAGGGAAATTATTTATCTCAAGCCCACAAACTATATGATACAAAAGATATAACAAAAACTTATAATCAACTTTTAGAAACTTGCTCAAAAGAAGATATCGACAGTTTCTACAAAGTTTTAGAACGGTATATTGGATGTATAAAAAATAATTTTGAATAAAAATATATCTGTAGACTATAACGTTAAAATAATATATCTTTAAGTAAAATTTTGTTGGTTTATATTAATTGAAAAAGCTATCGTAAATTTCTACGATAGCTTTTTTATTATCTATTTTCCTAAAAATCCTCCATCAACAGGAATTATCGCCCCACTTACATAATCAGATGCACTACTTGCTAGGAAAATCGCCACTCCCTGTAAATCCTCAGGTTTACCCCAACGATGCATAGGAATTCTGCTAGTTACCTCTTCATATTGTTTTGGGTTGTAGCTTTTCATATTTGCCGTTAAATCTGTTTCCATATACCCTGGAGCTATTGCATTTACCTGTACTCCACGAGATGACCATTCATTTGATAGAGCCTTTGTAAGCTGCATAACAGCACCTTTTGTTGCAGTGTATGCAGGTATAGATTCGCTTCCGATAAATGATGTCAATGAAGCTATATTTATTATCTTTCCACTTCCCTGTTCTAGCATCACTCTTCCTGCAAGCTGAGAAATTTTGAATAAAGAGCTTAGATTTACATTTATAATTTTGTCCCACATTTCAACTGGAAACTCCTCAGCCTTGCAACGATGCTGCATTCCTGCACAGTTTACAAGTACGTCTAGTCTATTATCTAAAAGTTCCATGACTTCATCAAAAACAGGTGCTATGTTTGCTGCATTATCTAGGTTAAGTACAACACCATGAACTACTCCACCAGTATCATTTTTAAGCTTTTCAACAGATTCGAATACTTTTTCTGATGTTCCAGTTATCACTACCTCTGCTCCAGCTTTTAGAAATCCTTCTGCCATACCATATCCAAGACCTCTACTTCCACCAGTGACAAGTATTTTTTTGCCAGTTATATCAAAAATATTAAAATTATTCATATCTATTCCCCCTATTTTTTTAAATATTTTTTAAGAACCTATTTAATTGTACACCTAATTGAGTGGGATTATCTATATTAATTGATTTTTTCATCCAATTATCTAAGAAAGAAATTTGCTCTTCTGTATGGAACCAATGCTCTCCATTTTCCATTATTGTCAGATTTGCATTATGATTTTTAACAAATTTATTTACTGTTTCTAAAGATGTTAAATTATCATTTTCTGCATACAATATCTCTGTTGGAACTTCCCAATTTATTTTATTTTTTCTAGCAAAACATAAATATTCCCAAGATAATACTTCGCCAAAATCAGTACTTATTTCCCCTTTTTCTAGTAGCTCTTGTTCAGATACATTTGCCCACATCATCATATCTAAGATTAATCTTTCCATATCAAGAATAGGGGATATAAATAGAGCTTTTTCTATTTTATAATCTTGCAATGATAACATTGTAAAATATGCTCCTATACTATTAGCAATAATATATATTTTTTCATACTCTTTCTTTACATCTTCGTATATATTTTTTATTTTATCAATTACAATCCAGGGAAAATCTACTTCATAGTCTAAACCTATAATATCAAATCCTGGACAATTTTTCTTATAGCTTTCGGCTTCAAGATGATTTCCTCCTTTTCCATGTATGTATATAATTGCTTTTTTCAAAATAACACCCCCTGTAGTATTTTAATTATCTTAAAATTTATATTTTTATTATTTAATAGAACAGGAAATTTTTATCAAATCAAAAACATAAACACAACTATTGGAGAAATTATATTTACAGCTGCGTGAATCATCCAGCCATAGATTATACTTCCATCTGCTTTATTTCTAGAAAGCCATCCAAGTGCGTACCCAATTCCACCTGTAAGAAGAAAAATTATCACCATTGGCAAAATTCCCTTTCCTACAACAGAAACTATATGTATACCACCAAAAATTATCGCTTGAATAACATTTCCACCATTTCCTAGTTTTTCAAATAACCTGTTACCTAAAAATCCTCTAAAAAATATTTCCTCAGATAGTGATGTTTGTACAACTGCCCAAATTAATATAACTAATATTGTCTGCATACTCCAACCATATTGTTTGTATGCATCAACTGTAAATCCTGTATATGTCAAGCTATTTGTGTTGTAAAGATACAGATATGGCAATATTATTATAACTAAAAAATAGATAAATATTATCGTCATATATTTAAACACATTGTTTTCAGTAGTCTTAAATCCAATCCAATTAAAAAATCCCTTTACTCTCTTTTCTTTAACAAGATAAAATATAAATGGAATAGCTGTCAATATAACAACTTAAAGGATTGCACTTATCAACTGGTTTATCAAAATCATACATATCACCACCTATTTAGAATAATTTAAACTTAGAACCAATTTATATTTTCATTTCTAAACTTAGGCTCATCGCTATTTTGATATGGATTGTAATTATTAATATTACAACCAAATTCTTTTAACGATTTAATTTTATTATCTCTTGTCCATTCTATTAATGAAATACCATCAAATTCTTCAATTACTCCATTGTTCATCTCATTTTTAAAATACCATTCTACAATAGTTTGATTTTCTTTATGGAAAAATTGGTTGATTTTCCAAACAATAACCTTTCCCCTAGTATTCCATTCATCAAACCAGTGTTTTACTGTTTCAATATTTTCATATTTAGGCCCCCAGCTTTCAGTATAAATAACATCTTCAGCAAAAATTCTATTAATTCCATAATCTTTCTGCTTAATCCACATATCAAACCACAAGCTAATTAATTTTTCTCTTTCATGCATAAATTAAGCATCTCCTTTATCTTTCAATTGCCATCTTCGCTAATCTAGCATCTCCCCAAGGAGTCTTTATCATAGCATCTCCGTCAATAATTCCTGCTCTAACAATTGTAACCACCTCATCAGAATTAGATAGCTTAACTCCATTGATTTCAACATTTTTTGCAAACTCATCATAAGTATCATATCTAGCATTATTAAAGACAAAATATATATTTTCTTGTCTTTCCTCGCTATTCGGAGTTAATACAGATCCCATAGTGTACATATCGTCATCTAACATAAATTCTATCAAGCAAAATGCAATTCCATCGTCATAATCTGATTTTATAATCGAAAATATGTCCTTTAACTTTATATCAAGTGTTTTCTTCTCTTTTTTCTTAGACCAAAACATACATATTCCTCCATAAATTTATATTTATTTTTTGTTCTTAAAAATACAAATTCCCTTATATACAATAAAAGGAATTGAACAAACTGCACCAATTAAACCATAAATAGGAAATGCAATAACTCCTATTAATACTTTTGGTTCTTTAGATGTCAGCCATTTAGATGATAAGTGACTATACAAAATTATCCCAGTTGGTATTCCTGAGAATAACAATCCAAAGGAAATAATACTTCTTATAAATCCTATTGGCTCTGGAATAGACATCCCTTTACTATTTAAAAGTGCAATGTACTCAAGATTGCTAAGTTGTTTTATTTGTTCCGCTGCTACAAAATATCCCATCACACATCCAATGACTAAAAATATAATAATAATTGATATCTGTTTACGTTCTTTCTTCATAATTTGATTTTCTCTTTCTAATTTAGATTTTTTTTATTTATCTATACTAAAATTTATTTTTTCTTCTTTTTCTTTGGAGCTGGCAATTCATCATACATTACATTTAATAATTTTTATTACTTATTGTTCACTTGTAACATCTTCAACTATTGTTTCAATAGCTTTTTTAGCGAAATTCACCTTTCTTTCGCTAACCACCTCTGCTCCATCTTTTATAATAATATCAGCAACACAGAGCTGATTTTCTTTACTTGGCTTGTCACTTCCCATAAGAGTAAACCATTTTACTTCCACATCTTTTTCATCTATCTCTTTATAGTATTCCACCGAATAACTCATCTTTTCAAAAAATGCTGAATTTGAACTAGCTTCTACAAAAATCTCTCCTTCTTCATTTTGAGTTATCTTTATTGTTTGATTTACTATTTCATCTTTAGATGAGACATACTCCTCATTTGGAGAAATTGTAGATTTAAATATAACTTTTTCGCCTATATTTTCTTCTGTTTGAAAATTATTAGAAGAACAGCCTACTAAAGAAAAACAAATAACAAAAAATATCAGAAGTAATTTTATTTTTTTCATATAATTATCTCCTTATTAAAATTATCGCTCTGTTAACTTATTTAGTATTGAATCTCGACCCCGGTAGGGTTTACAATGA
>UQCY01000024.1 GCA_900539645.1 uncultured Clostridium sp.
GTTTGTTTCTAATAAGAAGAATACAGATTTTCCAAACTTAGCAGCATTTTCAACACCTGCAGGTATTAGGAACCCATGATTTATACTATTATTTAATGAAAAAACTTTAAGTGTTTCTATAATCGAAGTCGTTATAGGAAGTGTTTTTACATCAGTTAAATATTCAATTAAATTTGCAAAAAACAAATCTATATATAAAAAAATAGGTGCGAACACAAAATATGTAAGCGAAACTGTTATAACACCAACAGCGCCGAAAAATATATTTTTGCTTATCATTTCAAAGCCAGTAAACTTATCAAACTTTATCTTTTCTTTTAAGTATCTACATAAAAGTCCGCACAATGTCCCCATAAATATAGATGCGATAAAAGACGTATATGCAGAGAAAATAGATATAGAAAGTCCGCACACAGCTCCAGTAAATGCACCTGAATCACCACCGATTTTTTTACCTGCATAATAGGCTAAAATAGTAGGAAGTAGATAACTATAACAAGACTGGCTTACTAGTGCCATTTTTTCATTTGGAAAGAGTCCAGAGTTTGAAAAGGCTAGCGAAATAAATCCAAGCATTATAAACAATGGAAGATTTGCAGCGATTATACTACTATAAAATTTAACTCCCTTAGAGAGAAGTCTTTTTAAATTATTACTCTCGTTCAATAAATTCACATCCTTTAGCTTTAATTTATAAATCTATTAAGTTTAATCAATTATCTTTCTTCTATAATTATACCAATAAAAGTAATTTACTTGCTTAAAAGTATATCATTAAATTTGGCACTTATCCATAGTGCCAAATAAGGACTTTGTTTAAATTGAAAATGTTATCCTCGTGGAATTATAATATAGACATAGAGATAAGGGAAACAAAAAAATAAAATAAAAAATAAAGAAAACGGAAACTTAGACTAAATATAAAATTAATGGAGGAAATAAAAATGTTATTTGGATTTGGAAAAAAGAAAAAAGCTCAGCAGGAAGTTAAAGATATAAAAAAAGAAGTTGTTGAAAAGAAACCATTATTAATGAAGGAAAACATAGTGCTAAATTGTGAAAGAATGGAAAAAAACGACACTATAAGAAAAGTTGGTCAGATACTTGTAGATTCTGGATATGTTAAAGAAGACTACATAGAAGGAATGTTAGAAAGAGAGCTTACTTTCTCAACTAATATGGGGAACTGCATAGCACTTCCTCATGGAACAAACAATGTTAAGAAAGAGGTTTTAGCATCTGGGATAGCAGTTCTTACATTCCCTGAAGGAACAGACTGGGGTGGAGAAGATGTTAAGTTAGTAATTGGTATAGCTGGTGTTGGAGATGAACACTTAGAGATACTAGCAAATATAGCTACTAAATTAGTAAGCATGGAAGAAGTTGACAAACTAGTTAACGGAAACAGTGTGGATCTAATATACGATACATTTATGAAGGAGGACTAATCGATGATAGTTACAGTTACAATGAATCCAGCGATAGATAAAACTGTCGACATTGGAAAATTTGAACACGGTGGACTTAATAGAATAAAAAATGTTGAAATCGATGCTGGTGGAAAAGGAATAAATGTTTCAAAAACAATAAAAGAACTTGGTGGAGAAACAATAGCTACAGGATTTATAGGTGGCACTACAGGTCAGTTAATAGAAAATGTACTTAATGAAATGGGTATAAAAAACGACTTTGTAAAAATAGAAAGCCCAACTAGAACAAATACAAAACTAGTTGAAGAAGGTGGAATAGTTACAGAGTTAAACGAGCCTGGACCAGTTATAACAGAAGAAGCTATGAAAGAACTTTTAGCTAAGTTAGAAGGATATGCATCTGAAGAAACTTTATTTGTACTTGCAGGAAGTGTTCCAGCTAGTGTAGATAAAGGTATATATGGAAAAATAGCAGATGCAGTTCACGCAAAAGGAGCAAAAGTGTTTATAGACGCTGATGGAGAATTGTTTGTAAAATCTCTGGATTCTAAACCAGATTATATAAAACCTAATAATGTAGAACTTGCAGAATTCTTCGGTGTAGAAGGAGATATAACAGTTGAGGATACTGTAGGTATGGCTGAAAAATTAATGGCTAGAGGAATAGAGCATATAGCTGTATCTATGGGAAAAGACGGTGCAGTATTTGTATCTAATGAAGAAAAATTCAAATGCAAGGGATTAAAGGTTAAAGCATATTCTACAGTAGGTGCTGGAGATGCAATGGTTGCAGCTATTTCTTATGGAGTAGAGAAGGAACTTTCTTATAGAGAAGCAGCAAAACTAGGTGTTGCAACATCTGCAGGAGCTGTTACTACTATAGGAACAAAACCACCTACAAGAGAAGTTGTAGATGAACTTTTAGCACAGGTTGAATGTGAAGAAATATAAGCTATCAATAATAAAAAATTATAGATAAAAACTTAGGAGGAATTTGAAAATGAAAACAAGAGCAGTACGTATGTATGGGAAAGAAGATTTAAGATTAGAAGAGTTTGAATTACCAAAAATAAAAGACGATGAAATATTAGTTAAAGTAATGAGTGACAGTATATGTATGTCTACATATAAATTAGTTGAACAGGGTAAAAAACATAAAAGAGCTCCACAGAATATAGATACAAATCCAGTAATAGTAGGACACGAATTTGCAGGGGTTATAGTTGAAGTTGGTGAAAAATGGAAAGATCAGTTTAAACCAGGACAGAAATTTGCTCAGCAGCCAGCATTAAACTACAAAGGAAGACTAGATTCTCCAGGATATTCTTATGAATTCTGCGGTGGTGCTTGTACTTACTGCATAATGCCACACGAAGTTATGGAATTAGGATGCCTTCTTAACTACGATGGAGATTCATTCTTTGAAGCATCATTAGGAGAACCAATGAGCTGTATAATAGGTGGATACCACGCAAACTACCACACAAATAAGAAAAACTACAACCACGCTATGGGTACAAAAGTAGACGGTAATATATTAATAATGGGTGGATGTGGTCCAATGGGACTTGGAGCAGTTAGTTACGGACTACAGTTTGAAAATAAACCAAAGAGAATAGTAGTTACTGATATAAGTGACGATAGAATAGCAAGAGCAAAATCTGTTATACCTGAGGAAAAAGGTGCAGAAAAAGGAATAGAATTAAAATATGTAAACACAGCTAAAATGGAAGATCCAATAAAAGAATTAATGGATTTAACTGATGGACATGGATTTGATGATGTATTTGTATATGTTCCAATAAAAGAAGTTGCAGAAATGGGAGATAAATTATTAGCATTTGACGGATGTATGAACTTCTTCGCTGGACCAACAAACAATCAGTTCAGCGCTGAAATAAACTTATACAACTGCCACTACACAAGTACTCATATATTAGGTACAACAGGTGGAAATAACGACGACCTTATAGAAGCGAATGACTTAGCAGCTAAAGGTTTAATAGAACCAGCAGTTATGGTTACTCATGTAGGAGGAATAGATAGTATAGCAGATGCTACACTTAACCTACCAAACATACCAGGTGGTAAAAAACTTACTTATACTCAGATAGACATGCCTCTTACTGCAATAGATGATTTTGAAGAATTAGGAAAAACTAATCCACTATTTGCTAAACTTGATGCAAGTTGTAAAGCTCATAGAGGATTATGGAATGCAGAAGCAGAAAAAATATTATTCGACCACTTTGGTGTTGAATACTAAAATTTTGTAAGCCTCTATTCAAATTTTTATATAGACTGTGAGTTTTGTTGTTTTGTTCATAGTCGAAATTCTATCTAAATTATGCCGCTTCGAAAAAAGTTTTTGAGGCGGCATTTCTTATTGATGAAAATAATATGAATTATGTTATACTTTATATTGAGTGGAATTATAATAATTTTTATTTTTTTTATTTTATAAGGAGAGGAAAAATGATAATAACGGTATCTTTTAATCCTGCTATTGACCAGACAATAGATGTCAAAAATTATGAGTATGCAGGGATGAACAGAATTGAGCATTTTGAAGTAGATGCGGGTGGAAAAGGAATTAACGTCGCTAAAAACTTAAAGATTTTAGGTGAGGAGCCTACAGCACTTGGATTTATTGGAGGTAGAACAGGTCAGACTTTTAAAGAGATGATCAGCAATTTACAGATAAGAAACGATTTTACTTATATCTATGGAGAAACTAGAATTAATACCAAAATTGTAGAAGAAGACGGAACTATAACTGAGTTTAATGCAGCAGGTCCTGAAATTTTACAAGACCGTATAAATGAGCTTATGATAAAAATAGATGGATATGCTACAGAAAACACATTATTTGTTATATCTGGAAAAGTTCCTCCAGGAGTGGATGCTAATGTGTTTAAGAATATAATCAAATTAGCTCATAATAGGGGTTCTAAGGTGGCAGTAGACTCAGCAGGTGCATTATTTGCTAAGGCTGTTGAAGAAAAGCCAGAGATTATAAAAGTTAAGCTTAAAGACATAGAAAGAGTTCATGAAAAGGAAAATATGAACGACGAAGAAATAGTAGAAGTAGCAAAAAAATACATAAACGACGGAATAAAATACGCTGCTATATCTATGGGTGAAAGAGGTGCAATTTTTGCAAATGATAAGGAAGTGTTCAAGTGTAGCTTTGCAAAAGTTAAGACTCATTCCACAGTAGGTGCTAGTGATGCACTTTTAGCAGGATTTGTATACGGAATAGAAAATAGAATGGAATTTGAAAAAACTGCTAAATTAGCCACTGCTATGTCTGTAGGTGCTGTTATGACAATAGGTACAAAACCATCATCAAGAGAGATGATAGAAAAATTATATGGAGAGATAAAAGTGACGAAATTTTAAATTTACTATTGACAGTGAAGTTTTTAGATGATAAAGTTTAATCATCAACTTAATATTATCATTAAATGATAGAGGCGCGGTACTTATCAGTACATAATAACTTAAGCAGGGCAGCTGTTATTATCGAAAGGAAATACCGCCGAAGTTCAGATTTTGCACCGAAATCTGTTCTGGGGTATCGTAGAATATGCGATACACTGTCACATCGAGTGGAGCGCTATCTTGGTTAAATAAAAGGACTTTCCTTTTTAGATTGTAAATACAGCCATAAATGCTATATTCTTTGTGATATATCATTTGTGGTTTTTTTATTGTTTTAAAAGGGGAGGATTTATAAATGAGAAATTCGAAAAAATTATTTAGAATCATGACGATGTGTCTTATGATTGTCATGATGATGTCAGTAACAGTATTTGCGGAAGGAGAAGCGACTGAGTATGTACCAAAATTATACTCTACAGCTTGGGCACTTGTTCCGCCAGTAGTTGCAATAACACTAGCACTTATAACAAAAGAAGTTTATAGTTCATTATTCGTAGGTATAGCAGTTGGTGGTATATTCTACGGAGGTGGAAATTTTGAAAGAACAATAACACATGTATTAAACGACGGACTTATAGGAGTTCTTTCAGATCCATACAATGTTGGTATATTAATATTCCTAGTTATATTAGGGGCTATGGTAAGTTTAATGAACAGAGCAGGTGGTTCTGCTGCATTTGGTAGATGGGCAGGACAGCATATAAAAACAAGAGTTGGTGCTCAGATAACTACTATAATATTAGGATGTTTAATATTCATAGATGACTACTTCAACTGTTTAACAGTGGGTAGTGTTATGAGACCTATAACAGATAAACACAATGTATCTAGAGCTAAATTAGCTTACTTAATAGATTCAACTGCCGCTCCAATATGTATAATCGCACCAATATCATCTTGGGCAGCTGCAGTAACTGGATTTGTTCCTGGTGAAGATGGTCTTTCAGTATTCGTTCAGGCGATACCATTTAACTTCTACGCATTATTTACAATAATAATGATGTTAGGTTTAGTTCTTTTAAAAGTGGACTATGGCCCAATGAAATTACACGAAGATAATGCTAAAAAAGGAGACATATTCACAACAGGAGCAAGACCATATGCTTACAATGAAGATGATGGTAAAAAAGAAAATACTAAAGGTCATGTTTTAGATCTTCTTATACCAATATTCTCTCTTATAATATTCTGTGTAATTGGTATGATATACACAGGAGGGTTCTTCTCAGGAGAAAGTATAGTAACAGCATTCTCAAATGCAGATGCTTCAGTTGGTTTAGCACTAGGAAGTTTCTTCGCACTAGTTGTTACAATACTACTTTATGTACTTAGAAAAGCTCTTACATTTAAAGAATGTATGGATTGTATACCAGAAGGATTTAAATCAATGGTTCCAGCAATAATGATATTAACATTTGCTTGGGCTTTAAAAGCTATGACAGATAGTTTAGGAGCAGCTCCATTTGTTGAAGGAATAATGAAAGGTAATGCAGAAGCTCTAATGAACTTCTTACCAGCAGTTATATTCTTAGTTGGATGTTTCTTAGCATTTGCTACAGGTACATCTTGGGGAACATTTGGTATACTTATACCAATAGTTGTTGGTGTATTTGCTAATGACCATCAGATGATGATAATAGCTATATCAGCTTGTATGGCTGGGGCTGTATGTGGAGACCATTGTTCACCAATATCAGATACTACAATAATGGCATCTGCTGGATCTCAGAGTGACCATGTTAACCACGTTTCAACTCAGTTACCATATGCTATGACAGTAGCTGCAATATCTTGTATAACTTATGTAATAGCAGGATTTACAAAATCAGCAGTTATATCATTAATATTTGGAGTTATAGCAGTTTTAGGAACATTAGCATTTATAAGAAGTAGAGAAAAAGCTAATGGAACTTATATAGAATAAAACCACGATTAGATATATGATTGAATTCAGATAAGATTAAAGTTGATGAGAGTTTGATTGTTAATAAGCTTGTTAGAATTTTTTAATTGATTTATTGATTAAGAAATTAAAATATAAATGATTCACTAACCAAAAGGAACCGATAGAACTGGGAACTCTATCGGTTCTTTTTATGTATATTTATAGTATGAGGGTTGTCATTCTTCTTTAAATATATCATTCCCCTCTCCAGGCTTCAGCTACGGCAATTTTGCCTCCGCCTGCAGATTGTCGAGGGGATACGATATATTTAAAGAAGAAATAGACAACCCTTATATTATAAAAATATACATAAATAAGAACCTTCAATCGTTTTTAATATAGCTACGGCGAATACCTCCGCTTGGAGATTGGAGAGGTGGATAAATATAAATATTTTCGTTTGAAATGAGTAATTGTATTTTTATTGGGAATATATATATTAAAAAGGGGGATAGTGTTTATATAAAGAATGGAGATGAAAAAGCGCAGGTTCTTTATATAAGTTCAAAGGCATTAAATGAACCTATATCTTGGGCTGGACCTATAGTTATGAATTCTAAAGAAGAAATTAAAGAAGCTTTAGATGAGCTAAATAAGGGTATATTTATAAAAGAAAAGTTAGAATATTAATTAAAAAATAGAATAAAGATAAAGAAAGAATAGAATAAAAATAAAAAAGGAGAGATCGTTATGATAAGAATAGAATATCAATCAGATAAAAAGAGAGCAGTTGCTTTAGATACAGATAGAGAAGATAAGAGAGTTGGAAAGATAAAATATGTTGAGCAGGACGGAAATTGGGTAGTGAATAGTACTTTTGTCCGTCCAGATTATACAGGTCAGGGAATAGCAGGTCTTTTATTAGCAGAAATAGTTAAGCAAGCTAGAGAAAAAGGTGTTAAAATAGTACCTGAGTGCTCTTATGTTGAAAGTGCTTTTGAGAGAAAGGAAGAGTACGCTGACGTTTGGGCAAAATAAGTATTTTGAGAGGTAAAGTATTATAAATGAAGTTAAATGAATTTAATAAGCAGAGAACTGAGAAATTAAAGGGGAATTTAAAGGCCGTGGTGTTTGATATGGATGGTCTTATGTTTAATACAGAGTGGCTTATAAAGTATTGTTGGGATGTTACAGGAAAAGAAATGGGATATGATAACTTTGGAGATAATATATACAATACTTTAGGTATGAACTACAACAGAAGAAGAGAGTATTTTTTAGATAAATACGGAAAAGACTTTGATTTTGAAGGTTTTACGGATAGATATAGAGAGGTATCAGCCGATTATTTAGCAAAAAATGGAACTCCGGTTAAGAAGGGGTTAATTAATATTTTAGAGTTTTTAAAAGAGAATGGAATAAAGATGGCTGTTGCTACATCTTCTAGCAGAAAGTATGCTATGTCAAAAATATGCGATGTGGGTATTGAAGGATATTTTGATACGATAATTTGTGGAGATATGGTTACTAAGTCAAAACCAGATCCCCAGATATATAAGATGGCATGTGATGGTTTAAGCGTTGATTATGCAAGTTGTATAGCATTTGAAGATTCTCCAAATGGGATAAGATCAGCATATGCAGCGGGAATGAATCCTATAATGATTCCAGATTTGTTGGCTGATGCACCAGAAGAAGTGGAAGAGATGTTAGTTGCAAAGTTGGAAGATTTAGATGAAGCAGTAGAATTTTTAAAGAATATTTTAGAAAAATAAAAAATAAGCCTCCTAAGACATTGGTCAAAGGAGGCATTTTTTTATTTTTGTTCTTCTTTGTCGTCATTTCCATATAGGAACATAGGTACAGAGTTGAATATATGTTTATCTCCAACTACTAGTAAAGTATCTCCCTCCATAAATTCTATATATGGACCAGGAGAAATTATAAGCTCGTCGTTTCTCTTGATTGCTACTATTGTACCACCAGTATTTTGCCAGAACTTAGTTTTTCCAGCATCCTGACCGATATACTTACATTCTTTAGTAAGCACAAACTGAGCAGGAACAAGAGGATTTATTATCTCTAGTCTGTTTGAATAATCTAAGATTTTATTTATTGTATCTAGAATATTGTCTTCGATTTTAGATTTTGCATCTAGAAGATCGTACAAGTCTGACTTATAAGATGAGATATTTGTAAGGTCCTGATATTTTTTAATAAAAGAAGATGCTTTAGCAGATGAAAGTACTATAACACCCTTTCCTTTAATACTTTTGACAACACCTATGTCTTCAAGTATTTTCACAGAACGTCTAACTGTTTCTGGAGATACATTGTATTTTCCAGCTAGAACAGAACGACCATATAAAATTGAATTTTCTTCTACTTCACCTGTATATATCTTATTTGCTATATCTAGAGCGATTTTTTGATATATCGGCATTGTGTAATTACTATCCATTAAATCACCCACTTTTAAATAATTATAATACTTCTATTTTATAATATTTTAACAAATTTGTCTAGATATTGGCAACAAATAAAAATGTAACTATGTAAATATTTTAAAATAAAAAAGGCGAAATAATAGAAAATGTAAAAAATTCGTATTAAATCGCCTTCAAAAAATTAATATTTAAATGTTCAATAGTTTAGAGTATATACTATTTTTCAGCAGCAACTACACTCATTTCAACAAGTAGATGTTCTCTAGCAAGTCTAGCTTCAACACAAGCTCTAGCTGGTTCGTGTCCTTCTTCTACCCATGCATCCCAAACAGAGTTCATCTGTTCGAAGTCTTTCATATCTCTTAAGTATATTGTTACAGAAAGGATATGTTTTTTATCTGATCCGTAGTTTTCTAATAATTCTTCAACTTTAGCAAGAACACCTTTAGTCTGTTCTATTATATCTCCTTCTCCGCAAGTCTGTCCGCATAGATATATAGTATCTTTGTGTTTTACAACTCTGCTCATTCTTCCAGTGCCTTCAAATCTTTTTATTGACATAATTTCGCCCTCCTTAAAATAATATGCTATAAAATTATAATATATATGTAAAAAATAATCTAGTCCAAGAATAAAAAATAATAAACTAATAAACAAAAAATAATTGAGAAAAATAAATTAAAATTGTATTTAATTGAGAATTTTTATCGTGGAAAACGATGTTTGACAATATTTAGCGCATAAATCTTAAAAGTTTAAAAAATTGTGCAACTTGACATTAAAGAGGGTAAAATATAAACTAATAAAGGAGTTTGATTTTAATATATAGATTTTACGGTTTGCATATGTAAATAAAAAATCCTATATTGAATCAATTAAATTCGAGATTATTTAAAAGGGATTAAAATATAATTTTAAAATGGAGGAAAAGTATGGAATCAAGCAACAGATTAAAAGGTGTATTCTTTATAATACTATCTGCAGCTGGGTTTGCGGGAATGTCTGCTTTTGTAAAATTAGCAGGTGATTTACCGAGCTTTCAGAAGGTATTTTTCAGAAATTTAGTGTCTACAGTAATGGCACTTTATCTAATAATAAAACATAAGGGAAGTTTTACAGGAAAGAAGGAAAATAGAAAGCTTTTACTTATGAGATCACTATTCGGAACTTTAGGAGTGATATTCAACTTCTATGCGATAGACAAGCTTATACTATCAGATGCTAATATGTTAAACAAGATAAGCCCATTCTTAGTGGTTATCTTAAGTGCTATCTTCTTAAAGGAAAAAATAAACACAAAACAGATTTCAATGATAATGATTGCATTTGTAGGTGCGTTATTTATAATAAAGCCTACATTTAGCGTGCAAATAGTACCTTATTTAGCTGGTATACTTGGAGCAATTTGTGCAGCATCTGCATACACTTGCCTTAGAGCTATAGGAAACAAAGAAGACTATTACACAATAGTATTCTTCTTCTCAGTATTTTCTATAGTTTCTATACTGCCAATAGTGGTTATGGTTTATGAACCGATGACATTAATGCAACTTGTATATATGCTTATGGCTGGTGTATGTGCTAGTATAGGACAGTTTGGGATAACACTGGCATATAGATTTGCTCCAGCGAAAGAGATTTCTATATTCGACTATACAAATATAATATTCTCAGCAATTTTAAGTATAGTTATATTTGGTGCGTATCCAGATAGATGGAGTATTTTAGGATACTGTATAGTATTTGCTGCTGCGCTTTATATGTTTATGTATAATAGAAAGCTTGATAGAGAAGAAAGAGCCAAGCTTCAGAATAAATATACTGTAACAAAATAATAATTAAAATTTGTAGAAGATGTTCTTGTATTTGAGGCATCTTCTTTTTTTTGAAAAATTTACGTTAATGAGATTTTAATAAAATTTATAACACTATTGATAAAATCTATAAAATAAATAGAAATTGTTTATCAATAAAATTTTTTAAAAACCTTAACAAAATTATCACAAATGAATTATAATAATAAGAGAAAAGTCAAAAAATTTATAAAATAAAAATATGGGGAGATGGAAAAAATGGGAAAATATAATTTTGACGAATATGTAGAAAGAAGAAATACAAACTGTACAAAATGGGACAATCTTGATAAGACATTCCCAAGAGCTAAAAAAGACTCTATACCTATGTGGATAGCAGATATGGACTTTGCTGTTGCGGATCCTATAATTGAATCAGTACATAGAGTGGCTGATAGAAAAGTATTTGGTTACAGCACAAGAGAAACTGATGAATTTTATAACGCTGTTTTAGGTTGGTACAAGAGAAGATTCGACTGGGAATTAGACAGAGAATCTATAATGTTCTGTGGAGGAGTAGTTCCTGCAGTAGCACTTTTAATAAGATTATTAACAGAAGAAGGAAATGGTGTAATTATACAAAGACCAGTTTACTACCCATTCACAAATAAGATAAAAGAGAACAATAGAAAAGTTGTAAATAACCCTCTTATATACAAAGACGGTAAATACACTATGAACTTTGAAGATTTAGAAGAAAAAGCAGCAGATCCTAATAATAAATTAATGATACTTTGCTCACCTCACAACCCAGTAGGTAGAGTATGGACTGAAGAAGAGCTTAAAAAAGTTGTTGAAATATGTAAAAAACACGATGTATTTATAATAGCTGACGAAATACACAATGACTTAGTAAGAAAAGGACATAAACACATAAACTTACAGAAATTATGCCCAGAATATAGAGAACACATAGTTACTTGCTTAGCACCTAGTAAGACATTCAACCTTGCTGGTATGCAGATGTCAAACATAATAATAAATACTCCAGAGCTTAGAGAAGCTTGGTTAAAAGAAGTTCCAAAGAGTGGAGCACAGCACAATCCTAATCCATTCTCAATAGAAGCTATTATAGCTGCATACAATGAAAGTGAAGATTGGCTAGATGAATTAATAGAATACTTAGATGCAAATGCTAAATATGTAGAAGAATTCGTTAAAGAAAACCTTCCAAAAGTTAAAGTAACTCCATTAGAAGGAACATACTTAATGTGGTTAGATTTCAATGAATATGGAATAAGCGCAGATGAATTAGAAACAATAATGCTTGAAGAAGCTGGATTAATATTCGACGAAGGTACAATGTTCGGTGAAGAAGGAAGCGGATTTGAAAGAATAAACATAGCTTGCCCAAGATGTATATTAGAAGAATGTATGAAGAGAATACACGAATCTTTTAAAGATAGATAATTAAGCTTTGGGAAGATATAAATAGGGGATATGCCTTTAATTTTTAAAAAGGCGGAAAATATGGAAACTATAAGAGTAATAAAAAAACTAAATAGAAATATGAAAATGTTCTTGATTGTAAATCTGATTGAATGTTTTGTTATGGGAGTTTTCAATACATTCGTCGGAATATATCTGAAAGAGATCGGATATGGAGAACATTTTGTAGGATATGTATTATCCATAAATACGTTGGTTATTGCGTTTGGCTCTGTTTTTAGTGCATATCTATTGGAAAAAATAGGTAGAAGATACAGTTTTATGCTAGGATTTTTATTTACTGCAGCTGGTAGTATAGGAATTATCTTTGTTCATAGCAAGATACTGATACTTCTTATGTCTGTTGCTGTAGGGTTTGGTCTTAGTGTAAGGGCGACTGCGGAGGGAATGTTTATAACCGAAAATACTCCTGAGGAAAATAGGGTTGCTGTTTTCAGCCTTAGTTATGTAATCTACAACTTAGGATATGTTTTGGCTACGTTTTTAGGTGGAGTAATTTCATCTTATATGGCACATGTTGTCGATTCAAAAACAGCAGTTCAGATAATTTTCGTAATATCTACATTTATGTCTTTAATAGCGATAATTCCTATAGCGCTTATGAAAGATCCTAAAAACCATGTTCCTAGAGATATGAAGGGATGTTTTAAGGCTTATAAGAATATAATGAAGAAAAATGTAATAGCATTTATGATTTATTACGGAATTATTGGAGTTGGAGCAGGTCTTGTTGTTCCATTCTTCAGTATATATCTAAAATATAGTATGAATATAAGTGATGCAGTTGTAGGTAGTATTTTATCTATATCTCAGTTTGGATGCATCGTTGGTGGTATGGTTATACCATTTTTAGTATCGAGAATGGGAAGAGCCAGAACAGTTATATTCTGCCAGCTTATATCAATACCGTTTCTACTATCAATAATGTTCCCTCAAGGGCTTATAATGCTTACAATAGCCTTCTTTATGAGAAATGGTCTTATGAATATGGCTACACCTGTTATGCAGAATCTTGAGATGGATCTTATTGAAGAAGATGAAAGAACAAACTTGAGTAGCTTAGCTGCAGTTGTTCAAAATCTTAGTAGGGCAATTGGTATTACTGCTGGTGGATTTATAATGGAGCATATCTCATACAATGCGCCGTATTTTGTAACTGTTGTACTGTATGTGATAGGAGTACTAATATTTAGAAGTATTTATAAAAGTGATTTAATAGGAAAGAAATAGTAAAAATGGACTGTTGTAAATTATGCAACAGTCCATTTCTTTAGGGATATAATTAATTGGTTTTATAGTTAAGTATGTGAGAATACCTACTAACAAGTTTAAGTTTTGAATTTTATTCAAATATTTTTAAATATTCTCCGTATCCTTCTTTTTCCATATCTTCTTTAGGTATGAATTTAAGTGATGCAGAGTTTATGCAGTATCTAAGTCCGCCAAGTTCTTCTGGACCGTCATCAAATACGTGTCCTAAGTGAGAGTTTGATACTCTACTTCTTACCTCAGTTCTAAGCATTCCCATAGAGAAGTCAGTTCTTTCTGATAGAGAATTGTTTTCTACAGGTTTAGAGAATGCTGGCCAACCACAACCGCTTTCAAATTTGTCTTTAGAAGAGAATAATACTTCTCCACCAACGACATCTACATATATTCCTTCTTCAAAGTTGTTAAAGTAGTCATTTTCAAATGGACACTCAGTCATATCATTCTGAGTAACTTCAAACTGAATATCAGTAAGTTTTTCTTTTAACTCATCTCTATCAGGTCTACTTCCATCCCAAAATGCCTTAACAAAATTGTATCTTCCAGAATTTTTGTAGTACATATTGTAGTGCTGAGGCTGTTTTTTGTAGTAATTCTGATGCTCTGGTTCTGCATTGTAGAATGTAGTAGCATCAATTATTTCAACTGATATAGGTCTATCAAATCTTTTGCTCTCATCTAATTCCTTTTTAGACTGTTCAGCTATTTTTCTCTGTTCTTCATCGTGAACGAATATAGCTGGTCTATACTGAAGACCTCTGTCAACAAATTGCCCATTAGAGTCAGTTGGATCTATCTGTTTCCAGAATACATCTAATATATCAGCGTAATCTATTAAAGAATCATCGTAAGTTATTTCTATAGCTTCATAATGTCCTGTAGTTCCGCTGCATACTTCTTTATATGTAGGGTTTTCTGTTTCACCGCCAGTATATCCAGAAACTACCTCAAGTATTCCATCGTATTTAGAGAATGGTTTTACCATACACCAAAAACATCCTCCTGCAAATGTAGCTTTTTTTATCATATATTTACACATCCTTTGTAATCTTAATTAATATTAGATAAATTAAATTGTAATTTATCTTGAAAACTTAAAAAATCTTATATAAGATATATTCCCAATGAAAATGTTTTTAAACAGGAAAAATAGAAATTGTTTAAAATTTATCTTCTTTAAATATAGATGTTTTTATTTTTAATAAATGATATAATATTATTATTGAAATTACAGAAAACTATGAAAAAAGAATAAACTTTTTTAAAATAGTATTAAAAAAGAAATTGCTAAAGAAAGAGATGGAAATATGGAAAAATTATACTACACAGATAGATATAAAAAAGAATTCAATGCAAATGTTGTAGAAATTTTAGAAAGAGAAGGCAAGTACTTAGTAGAATTAGATCAAACTGCATTTTTCCCAGGTGGTGGCGGACAGTTTTGCGATAGAGGTACGTTAAACGGAATAGAAGTTGTAGATATGCTTGAGGAAAATGGAAAAGTATATCATATAATAGAAGAAAATTTATCTGATAAACAGGTAAAAGGTGTTATAGACTGGGATAGAAGAGAAGATGGAATGCACCAGCATTTTGGGCAACATGTGCTTTCTGGATGCTTTTTTACAAAATACAATAGAAACACTTGTGGATTCCATTTAGGTGAGGATATAAGCACAGTTGATATAGAAGGCGAGTTTACAGATGAGATGCTTTTAGAAGTTGAAAAAATGGCAAACGATGTAATTCGCCAAAACATACACGTAGATATATTTGTTCCTTCAAAAGACGAATTAGAGGATACTTGGACTAGAAGAAAGCTTCCAGATACAGCTGAGGAGATTAGAATTGTTAGAATAGGGGACTTAGATACTAATGCTTGCTGTGGATGCCATCCAGAGTACACAGGAGAGCTAAGACTTTTAAAAATAAAAAGAACAGAAAAATGCAGAAATGCTACAAGAGTAGAGTTCTTAGCTGGAAAAAGAGCAGTTGACTATGTATTAAAAAGAGATGCCGTTATGACAAGTCTTTGTAAACATCTTAGTTGCAATGAAGAAAATATAGAAAAATGCGTTAAAAATATTGAAGAAAAATGCGATGAAATTATACATCAGAAAAATATGCTAGAAGATGATCTATTAGATTATAGAATTAAGGAATTAGTTGAAAAAGCTGAAATAATAGGTGATATAAAGCTTATAAAGGGTGTGTTTAAAGATAAAGACAGTAGATATCTAAACAAAATGGTTAAGAAAATTACAGAAAATGAAAAAATGGCTGTTATGTTTTTAAATGAAGTTTCAAATAGGATAAATGTTGTATTTGCATACACTGAAGATATAGACGGACCTAGTATGTCAGATATATTAAGAAGTAATATCTCTATTATAGAAGGAAAAGGTGGAGGAAGTAGATACTCAGCACAGGGTGGCGGAGTAAACAACGGCAAATCAGATGAATTTATCGAAGAATCTTTTAAGATGTTTTTAGCTCATTTTGAGTAGTTTTAATTGGGAAGGTGGAATTTTAAAATGGAAAATTTAACAACTATTATGTATGTATTTTTAGGGTTGGATGTATTATCAATAGGAATTATGTTTTTATTGAAAAATCTTGGATCAAATAAGCTTGTTTTTAATGCAATAGGGCTATATATGTTTGTTCTATGTGTGCTTTTATTCTCAGTAGTGCCTAGTTCAAATATAGTGTTTAAGCTAGTTTCAGCGGTATTATTTGTTCCAGGGGTAATAGCGTTTGTTATGAAGGATAAGGACTTTGGAAAAGCGAGAATACTTATGACTATAACTATGATATTATCTACAGTAGGACTATTTATGGTTAAATAATTAAATAAAAAGAGTGGTTTACTTACATCATACAAATTTAAACCACTCTTTTTTTATTTTAATTTATTTTAATCATAAATAGTCCTATTTGTATTTATATCTATAGTTATAGGAATAAGTATATCTTTAAATACAGGAAAAATTTTGTAGCTTTGTTTGGTTATTGTAAAGTTAGATTAGTTTTGAGAATACGACAAATACTATCAGTACAAGTAGTATAACGTAGAATATTTTTATGTAGCCGCTTCTTCCTTTGGGAGCAGCGTTTTTGATTTTTTGTTTTCTAGCTTTTGTCTTTTGGTCTTTTTTAGCTTGTTTGAATTCTATTATTTTTCCGTCGTTCGTAGTTTTTTTCTTGCCTTCGTATATGTTTACAGTCATAGATTCATTTAGTTTTTTCTCTCTTTTTTCTCTATCTATAGAATTGAAGTCGATTGTTTTCGAATTTTTATTATCTTTATCCATCGGAAAACCTCCAAATATTTTTTAGTATTATAAAATACTTTATAACTTATTCAAAAATATATCAAGTGTATTTATAGGAAATTGTTGAAAAGTTAAGCAGAAAAAATTTATACAAATTTAATAAAATTCTTATCAAAAAATCGAACAAAAATCTTGAAATCGAACATATGTATGGTATAATAGAATTAACAAAAGGAACAGATGTTCTATAAAAGAACAGAACAATTTTACTAAAAAATGTTTGCAAATATATTAAATTGGGAATATTAACATACATAAAATTTTTTTTGAGGAGAGGATTTTATCATGGAAAGAGAAAGAACATTAAGAGAAATAACTTTTTCAAATTTAGAACATGGAGAAGTTACTTTATACGAGTTAAATGAGATATATGAACAATTAGGATTTTATTTTGAGGTTAAAAGAGGGCAGTTTAAAGGAATGAAAAAGGAAAGGGTCCATTAATAGCCGAAGTTAGAGAATTGAAATAATCGCAAATCTGTGGTAAAATTAAAAAGATTTAAAAAGCTACAGATACGGAGGTTGTAAATATGGAAGCATATAAAGAACAATTTATAGACTTTATGGTTGAAAGCAAAGTATTAAAATTTGGAGAATTTACATTAAAGAGTGGAAGAAAATCACCATTCTTCATGAATGCTGGTGCTTATGTAACAGGTTCACAGTTAAAAAGACTTGGAGAATACTATGCTAAAGCTAT
>UQCY01000025.1 GCA_900539645.1 uncultured Clostridium sp.
ACCAAATATTTTGTTCGTACATTTACTATTCAAGTTTATATTATACAATTTAAAAATTTACATTTCAACATACATTTATTATTTCCCTAAGCTTTATTTAAATCAATACATATATATTATAAATATTAAATTTTGACATTGTTTTCTCACTTAAATTTTTATACTTCAAACTCTCAATTTTTTAAATTTTAAATTTGATTTTTTTGTGAATTTATTGAAATAATTATTTCCCAGAAAATATTTTTATTAAATATGAAATAATATAACAAATTGTTATTAATGCAAAATATATACTCCAATGAATAAAGACAAATAAAAAAGATGCGAAAATAATTCGCATCTTTTTTTATTTTATCTATAATTATAATTTTCTTTCTAAATCTATATCTTCATATTCTGATAATGTTTCATTAGATAATACTGTCTTTATACTAGACTGTGAATTCTTTTTATCAAATGCTGGTTTTGCTTTTGGCATAGATATAAATTTACCTGCACCATTTATACATCCACCTTCACACATCATACCTTCTATAAAGTTTCCTCCAGCTTTATTAACTTTAGAAAGAGTTAATACCTTTTTAGCTTCTTTTCCTCCAGATACTTTTACTGGTTTAAAATCTACATCTACACCTTTGTCAGCTATATAGTTTTCTATAGCTTTTGTAAGACCACCTGCTGCACCAAATCCTCTACCGAATATAGAGGCTCCATCAGTATCTTCATTCTGGCATTTTGCTAATTCTATACCAAATCCTTCAAATAAAGCCATTAACTCTTCAAATGTAAGTACATAATCAATAGCTCCAACTACATCTTTTCTAAATGCTTCTTTTTTCTTAGCTGTACATGGTCCTATGAACACAACCACAGAATCTGGATCCATATTTTTTATATATCTTCCTGTCGCTATCATAGGAGATACTGTATGAGATATTTTATCTGCCATATCTGGGAACATTACATCTATATATGATACAAATCCTGGACAACATGAATTTGTCATTATATTTGCACCATCTTCCATTCTCTCAACAAATTCATTTGCTTCATGAACTGTAACGGCATCTGCTCCACAAGCAGCTTCGTACATATCTTTAAACCCTAATGATTTTATTGCATTTTTAACCTGACCATAAGTTATTATAGCAGGAACCTGACCTGTTATAGCAGGAGCAACAACTGCATATATATTTTTTTCTTTCTTTTCTAATAATCTAGCAACTGGTGCTATAAGACTTCTATCTGATATAGCTCCAAATGGACATGCAGACATACACGCACCACAGTTTACACATTTTTCCTCGTGTATTATTGCCTTTGATGTTTCTTTATTTATATCAAGAGCTCCTGTAGGACATACTGACTTACAAGGTCTAACCATTTCTGATATAGCATCATACTGACATGCCTTTTTACAAGCACCACAAGATTTACATTTATCCTGATCTATATAAGCTCTACCATTTATATAAGATATAGCTCCAAATTTACAAGCTTCTTTACATCTATGAGCTAAACAACCTCTACATAAATCAGTTACTGTAAAGTCATTTATAGGGCAGCTATCACAAGCTGCTTCTAGTACATATATTATCTGTTCTCCATCTTTTATGTTTATTTTTTCTGTATCTACTTTTTTATTTTCGCCATTTGGATCTAGGTCTAGCGCGATTCTAGCTCTTTCAGCTACAACTTCTCTTTCCTTGTATACACAACATCTATATATAGCTTTATCGCCTTTTATTATTTTATTTGGAATTTTATCTAGTTCCTTTTTTGTTATGTTGTTCTCTCTTGCTAGTTTTACTACTTCTACTAATACTTCATGTTTAAGCTTTTTTAATTGAGTTTCAAATTGAAACACTAATATCCACCCCTTTTTTTACTTTATTTTCACAACTTCGAATTTTATTATATCACAATAGATATATGGTTGTCATTTTTTTATCAATTTTTAGATATTTTTAACATTTCTTTTAATATTTCAAAACTAGCCTTTTCTTAATTTTTTTATTACCTTTATACAGTTTTCATACCAGTATATCTTTCCTTGCTCTTTATAGCTAAATCAGTTTTATATGATATATTTACTGTAATTCCAATAAATACCATTACTATACATTCTGCTACTAACTGACTAGCCCATATCCCATTTACACCAAATTTAGATGCAAATACAAATAAAACTACAGGCAGAATAACTACTGATCTTAAAAGCCCCATTATATTTGAGTATATTGTTTTCTCTATTGCTTGATAATAAATTGTCCTAGTTAGGTTAACTCCTAGGAATATATATGCTGCATTAGTCAGATTAAGACCTATAACAGCCATATCTATTACTTCAGGCGAATTAGAGAATACTCCTGCTATAAATCTACCGCATCCTGCATATGCTAATGTTACTGCAGCTGATACAAATATACACATTTTTATAGTCATATTATAGAAAGTAAGCATATTTTCTTTGTTTTCTGTACCAAAGTTGTAGCTTATTAATGGTTGAACACCCATAGTTATTCCCAATACTATATTGTATATATTAGATGTAGCATAGTTTATTATTGCATATGCTGCTATTCCACTTTCCCCAACAGTATTTGAAAGTGCAATATTGTGGAAGAATATTATTACAGAAAATGCCGCTTCTGCTAAGAAAGATGGAAATCCTATCTTCATAGCTTCAACGAATGCTGATATACCTATATTTGTCTTACCAAATGAAAGCTGACCATGTTTAAATATAAAGTGAGGTAGCATCATCATAAGTGCAATACTGTTTCCTATACCTGTCGCAACTGCTGCACTTTTCACACCCTGCTGAAGTACAAATATAAATACATAATTTAATATAATATTTATCACTGTAGCTGTCATACTGGCAACCATAGCTAGTTTTGGAGCATTATCATTTCTTAAAAAGCTACCAAAAACAACCATAAGTACACTTGAGATACAGAATATAGAGTAGTATCTTAAATATTCAGCAGCTATAGGAACTAATCTTCCTTTTGCTCCAAGAAGTACAACTATAGCTTCTGAAAATGCAACACATACTACACTAATCAACAAGCTCATTACTATTAATGATTTTATAACCTGTCTAAATATATTTACAGCCTTATCAGAATCTCCTTCTCCAAAATTCTTAGATACTAAAGATCCTCCCCCAACAGCTGCCATATTAGATATTCCTATAAAAATCATTATAACCGGTATAACTATATTTACACCAGCTATAGCATCATCTCCTACACCTATCCCTAAAAACATACCATCAAGGACAGTATTAAATGATGCTACAAACATCGCCAATGCAGATGGAACTGTAAGTGATAAAAATTTTTTCTTCATTTCTCTCCTCCATAATATAAACCTTTTTTAACATGCATCTATCCCTCCAACTTATTCCAAAAACAATCCATGCATGTTCTTTACAAAAGAAAAAGAATATCCGAAACGGATATTCTTTTCCACGACTTGTATTATATACCATTTTTATTTTTTAATCTACAATAAAATCAAAAATCTTATACTAATTTTCTTTTGCATCTTCCATTACTTCTTTTATACCTTTAAAAGTACCTAATAGACTAACTGCATCTGAAGGAAGAACTAACTTAGCTGACTCACTCTGACCTAGTTTTTCTAAAGCTTCCATAGATTTTAATGCAAGCATGTTATCATCTATATCTGCTTCTTTCATAGCTTTAAATACTAAAGCTAAACCTTGTGCAGTAGCTTCCTGACTTCTTCTAATCATTTCAGCTTCTCCAGTTGCTCTAGCTATTGCAGTTTCTCTTATCGCTTCTGCTTCCCCTTCTGCTACTAAGATTGCAGACTGTTTCTGACCTTCTGCTTCTCTTATCATAGCTTCTTTCTTAGCTTCTGCTCTAAGTATAGCTGACTGTTTTTCACCTTCTGCCTGAAGGATAGACGCTGATTTGTTACCTTCTGCCTGAAGGATTGCTTCTCTTCTTTCACGTTCAGCTCTCATCTGTTTTTCCATAGCAACCTGTATATCATGAGGAGGCATTATATTTTTAAGTTCTACTCTGTTTACTTTTATACCCCATTTATCAGTAGCTTCGTCTAATATAGTTCTCATCTTAGCATTGATTATATCTCTTGAAGTAAGAGTTTCATCAAGGTCTAACTCACCTATTATATTTCTTAGAGTAGTAGCAGTTAAGTTTTCTATAGCTGATATAGGATTAGCTATTTCGAATACATACTTAACTGGATCTGTTACTTTATAGTAAACTACTGTGTCTATCTGCATAGTAACATTGTCCTTTGTGATAACTGGCTGTGGTGGGAAATCAACAACTAATTCTCTAAGGTCTATAATGTAAGCCATTCTATCTATAAATGGCACTAAAAAATGAACCCCTGTTTTAGCTTCTTTTCTAAATTTTCCAAGTCTCATTATAATACCGACTTTTGACTGTTTTATAACCTTTACACAAGAAAGAGCTATAAGTACAACAACTACAATCAGTACTAAATTTATTATAGTTTTTACTACTGCTGGCATAACGCCACCTCCATTCATCTATTCCTTTTGTATATTATTTAGATATTCTAAATTACAAACTATTTAGTTACAACTAGTTTAACACCGTCAATTTTAACTACTTTTACTTTTTCACCTTTTTTATATGTAACCTCTTTTTCAGATACGGCTGTCCATTTTTCACCTTCTAAATTGACAATTCCATATACTATATTTGATACATCTTTTTCTACAATAGCATATTTTCCAATAAGGGCATCTATATTAGTATTAGATACATAGTTTTCATCTTTTTTCACCATTAATTTTGTTGCTATAAAAAGCATTATACTTGAACTTAATCCAAATATAACTAGCTGCATCGGTATACTTTCTACATAAGTAGTTAAAAACATAGTGGCCAATGCTCCAAAGCTAAACCATATTAATGTAAGCCCTGCTGTAAACATTTCGCCTATACCAAATATAACCGCAACTGCCAACCAAACTAGTTTTATATTTATTCCTAAAAGCATATATACCCCTCCCTTCAAGTATTTTACTTTTTAACAATATTATGTAATTTCTTTCAGTATGTTTTCTTTTTTTCATTATATTACATAATTTCTTTTCAATGATTACAAAAAAGTATCAAATTTTTCTAACTTTAATCAATTTTTTAAATTTTGTAACTTTTTTCTTTTTATTTACAATATTTCTTTATCTGTCCTCAAAATCCTTCATTGTATACGAAATTTTTTCTATAATATCACTTGCATTTACTGTATATTTATCTTCAGCTAATTTATCTCCTATATATCCATGTAGATATGTTCCAACTACTGCTGCATCAAACAGAGATATTCCTTGCCCTGCTAGTGATGTTATTATTCCTGTTAGGCAATCTCCCATACCTCCATTTGCCATGGCACTGTTTCCAGTCATATTTATATATGTAGTATATCCATCTGTTATAACAGTTCTATTTCCTTTCAATAATACTATTGACTTAAGATTTCTTGCTGCTTCTTTAGCTGCGTCTATTCTATTATTGTTTATATACTCCATAGAAAATCCTGTTATTCTAGATAATTCTGCTGGATGAGGAGTAATCAATGTATCCACTTTACTATTTTTTAAAATATCTTTATTATTTTTTAGACAGTTTATTCCATCTGCGTCTATGATTACAGGACATTTTGCTACTTTTAAAATATCTGCAACTATCTTCAATGTTTTTTTATTATCTCCCATACCAGGTCCAATTCCTATAGCATTACTATTTTCAATAAGTTTTTTTACTCTTTCTTCTTCTGAATAATTTACAGTCATAGCTTCAGTAAATACCGTACATAATTTTTCCTGAACATCTGAGTCACTTATAAGTGTAACTAATCCACTACCTGTTTTTACAGCTGATTCTGTAGCAATTTTTGCTGCTCCATAGAATCCTCTACTTCCTGCTACTATACTAATTCTTCCAAAATTTCCTTTATGTGCGTTCTTATCTTTCTTTTTTATAAATCTTTTAATTTCATTTTTACCGATTATAAATTCACTATTATGAAATTTATCTTTAATAGATTTTGGGACACCTATATCTTCTACTACGATTTCTCCAGTATAATCATCTGCTTTATAGTTTAAAAATCCTCGCTTATAAAACTCAAAGCTTATTGTTTTACAAGCCTTAGCTGCAATTCCCTTTATATCTCCTGTATCGCTATCTAAACCAGAAGATATATCTATAGAATATATTTTTTTAGAAAATTTATTCATAGATTCTATAACTTCTGCAAATATACCTGTTACATCTCTCTTAAGTCCTGTCCCAAATATAGCATCTACACAAACATCTGTATTTTTTAACGACTCTTCTAAGACATTTATATTTTCGTCATTTATAAACGTTAAATTCACACCCATATTTTCTAAAATTTTAAAGTTTATAGAAGAACAATCTGTCAATTTTTCTTTTTTACCAACTAAAAATACATCTACTCTTTTACCAAGTATGTATAATTTTCTAGCAATTCCAAGTCCATCTCCACCATTATTTCCAACACCGCATACAACAGTATAAGAATTGTTTTTATCTATATCCATGTTTTTCATAGCTGCATTTACAGCATTTTCCATCATTACAATTAATGGTATTTCAAGCTCTGTAACACAAGCATTATCCATATTTTTAGTAAGATTAGAAGTACCTACTAGCATTAATATCACCAATCTTTCTATTATTTATTTTTAAATTATACTTCTCAATATTATTTTACCATTTATTCAGATTTATTTTAATAATAGTAATTTAATCCTCATCGTCATCATCGTCGTCATGATCATCATCTTCTTCATCTTCTTCATCATCGTCATCGTCGTCTGATTCATATTTTTTATTAGAAGAATTAGAGTTAGTATTATTATTTTTTCTATTGCTATTTTTATAGTAGTCTTCAATTTCATCTATATCATCGTCGTCATCATCTTCATATCCTTCACTTCTGTCTTCTAATTCATCAAGAATTTCTTCTCTTAAATATTCGTATTTTCCATCTTTTAACATCTGATTTAATCTATCCATTGTCATTCCTTCGATATCGTCTTCTTCTATCATCTTCATAGCTGCGTACTCGCCCATTGAAATTTCAGCATTTTGATTCATATTAACCTGATTTTTATCAACTCTTACATACATAATATTTAATCCTTTAAATTTCTGACTTATAAGATTTTTTATTTCTTTTTCATAAGCTAAATCCTCAGCATCTTCAAAACAAAGTCCAACTAATACTCTTCCATTTTTATTATTTTTAGAATCCCGTTTTATTTGTTTGTACAACTGATCTAAAACCATTGAAAAATCGTCATCATCTGATATATCTAGGCTTCCGTTTATTAGAGATGTAGAGTTCACTTTTTTATTTTTATCGAGATTAAGCTCCAAGCTGCTTCCATTTTCATCAAATGATACAGTAGCATAAGATTTTGGAGAAGATGTATATATAACTGCTCCTACTATTATTGCGATCGTTGCAGCAACACTAACCAATCTCTTGTAAATTCTACTCATATTATTCTTGCTTTTTTCCTTTTTTTCTTTAAAATCTATAACATTTGATTTCTCTTCATTTTCTTCGCTCTGGTCAGATAAAATTGCATTTTCTTCAGTATTGTATATATCTTCTTCTAAGAAGTATATCTTATCTCCAACCTTCATCCCTTCTTTATTGTTTATTCTTAAAAATTCTGATTCATTAGTCACAACTATCGAATACTCATCCTTAACTTCTATAATAATCCCTTTGTATAACATAATTATCTACCTTTCTTTATCCATAGTTTTAAATTTCTATATCCTCTAAATAGTATAATTATAACTGTTATAATAAATAACTTGCTCTTTCTAATTACTTTTTCGCTTACATCAAACCTGTCAGACATATTTTTTATAGGTAATCTCTTTTTCACAAACATGAAATCAGTTATATCTTTTTCTCTACTTGATTTTTCAGAAATATCTATTGCTTTTTCTCTTGTATCTTTGTGCTTTGGAGCTTCATTTACAAGTTCTTCAAAACCAAAGCCAAAATCGTCTATTTCCTCTTTTAATTTTTTTATCTCGTTTATTGTAAATTCTCTATTTAAATCATCTTTATCGTGATCTTCTAAATTATCTACTAAGTCAGTTCCTCTCTCTTTATAGTCTTCTATAGATTTATTTTTACTATGTTTATTTTCCTTTTCAAAGAAGTTTTTTAGTCTGCTTTCTATTACCAATCTTGAAAACGCATAAAAATCTCCTCTGCTTTCCTTGTACTTTTCTATAGCTTCAACAAAAGCCATCATTCCAATACTATACTCGTCATCATTTTCTATAGAAACATATCTTCCTGTAAATTTACTTATACACGAAATTATAAACGGTATATGTTTTTCTATAAATTCCTCAGTTGCTTGAGGCTCTATTATTTTTTCATTTTCCATAAAATCATATCCTTCTCTTTATAAAAAATTTTATTTTGAATTCTGCTATTCAACTCAAGATAATATTTAAATTTTATTATCGTTAGAATATTATTATTTATTATATAATACAATATTTTTTCATAATTTAGGTAAGTTTATTATTATATTTAAACTCAATTTTAACTAATTTTCTAAAAATTTTTCAAGATTTTTATTTATTTCAGGATAGTATTATTTTCAATGCTTTCAAGTTATTTATTTTAGCAGTAAATATATCAAATTTTCTAAAAAATTAAAAAAATTTTAAATT
The DNA here is from genome assembly GCA_900539645.1 of uncultured Clostridium sp. Lineage (GTDB taxonomy): Bacteria > Bacillota > Clostridia > Peptostreptococcales > Peptostreptococcaceae > Peptacetobacter. The sequence continues at coordinate 8,778 of UQCY01000025.1, forward strand.
TTTGTGTTGACAGAAAAAAATCTCTGAGCTAAAATAAGAACCATAGAAAATGAATTACAAAATTTTCAGAAAAATATTTCAAATTTTTAATTATTAAACGAAAGGGAGAGAATGTTATGAAGACTTTAAAGAATAAACAGAGACGATTTTATTTTAGCCACTATTAGATTGGTTTGTATCGATTCCATGCGAATAGGTACAGGCCGTTAGGATTTTACGACTGTATCTATGTTGGCTAAGTTTCGATTTGTTTGTTTTGTAAAGTTTTTATAAAATATATCGGCCACATAGAACAAATACTATGTGGTTTTTTTATATCTAGTTTTATACAAATTGTTTTTATATGAATATTGAAGCCGCATAGAAATATAAACTATGCGGCTTTTATTTTTACAATTTTCACTTTGAAAGTTTAGTTATTAAAAATAAAATCAAAAAAATTTTTAAGAGGAGTGTTTAAATTTATGATTTCAGTAGTTACACAAAGTTTAATTTTAGCAATTATGGCGATTGGGGTATACATTACCTTCAAAATACTAGACTTCCCAGATATGACAGCAGATGGAAGTTACACAATGGGAGCTGCAATATCAGCAGCAACACTTGCAGGAGGATTGAATCCACTAGTTGGAGTACTACTTGCAGTAGTTGGAGGAGCTTTAGCCGGAATGGTTACAGGACTTCTTCATATAAAGGTTAAAATATCTAACCTATTATCAGGAATACTTACAATGGGAATGCTTTACTCAATAAATCTTAGAATAATGGGAAAATCAAACATACCACTATTCACATTCCCTAACCTTTTCAAAGGTGATATACCACCAGTAGTAATAGCACTTATATTTGTACTTATAGCAAAAATATTACTTGATTTATTCTTAAAAACAGGGCTTGGATACACTTTAAAAGGTGTTGGAGATAATGAACAGATGATAAAATCACTTGGAATAAATATCGGAAATATAAAAATACTAGGACTTATGATATCAAATGCTTTAATATCTCTATCAGGAGCTCTAATGGCACAGTTCCAAGGATTCGCAGATGTAACAATGGGAATTGGTACTCTAGTACTTGGTATAGCATCAATAATAATAGGACTTACACTATTCAAAAAAATAAGAGCTGTCAAAGCTACAACAGCAATACTAATAGGTGCTTTCATATACCAGTTCACTATCTACTTCGCATTAAACTTAGGAATGCTTTCTACAGATCTAAAACTTATAAGTTCACTTGTAATAGTTGCATTCTTAGCAGTAGGTAATCTTCAGTTAAAGAAAAAAACAGCTAAAGAATAAAATTTATATTAAAAATACAGATAGAATTAAAACATAAAAAAGGAGAGATAAAAATGCTACAGCTTAAAAAAATAACTAAAACCTTCCCAAATCCATGTGGAGATGACAATACAGTTTTAAACAAACTTTCAATAGATATACCAGACGGAGAATTTGTTTGCATAGTAGGTAGTAATGGTACTGGTAAATCTACTCTATTAAATATAATCTCAGGATTATTAAAAGAAACATCAGGACAGATTTTATTAGATGGAACAGATATCAGTAATCTTCCTGAACATAGAAAAACTCAGGTAATCAGTAGAGTTTTCCAAAATCCAAGCTTAGGAACTTGTCCTTCTATGACAGTTAGAGAAAATCTTTCTCTAGCATTAAACAAAGGAAAACTTTTAAATCTTAGAAAATGCCTAAGACATACAGATGATAAACTTGAATCTTTATTAGAAGGCATATCTCTTGATTTAAAAAAATTCCTTGATACTCAGGTTCAGTTCTTATCAGGAGGACAAAGACAGTCATTATCGCTAATAATGTCTTGTTTAGCAGATCCAAAGGTACTACTACTTGATGAACATACAGCAGCTTTAGATCCAAAAACATCAAATGAGGTAATAGCTCTTACTAACGAAATTGTTAGAAAGAAAAACATAACTACTCTTATGGTTACTCATAACTTAAAACACGCTCTAGAATACGGAGATAGACTTGTTATGCTACACAAAGGTGAAATAGTAATGGATGTTAACGGCGAAGATAAGAAAAAAATGACTGTTGAAGACATTTTAGAAAAATTCGAATACGCTGTATAAAAAATACCAAATCAAATCAAAAAACTAAAAAAACGGAGGAAATTATTATGAAAATCAACAAAAAACTAATCGCACTTATAACTACAGGAGTTTTATCCGTATCAATGCTTACTGGATGTTCTGGTGGAGGTGAATCTTCTTCGAATGAAGTTAAGAAAGTTGGTATAACCCAGCTTGTAGAACATCCTTCTCTTGACCAGACTAAAGAAGGATTCATAAAAGCACTAGAAGATAACGGATATAAAGACGGAGAAAATGTAGAAATAGATTATCAGAATGCTCAGAACGACAATCCTACTTCTCAGACAATAGCAAGTAATTTCGTAAATGATAAAAAAGATTTAATATACGCAATATCTACTCCATCAGCTCAGGCTGCATTCAACGCTACACAGGATATACCTGTACTATTCACAGCTGTAACTGATCCGGTAGAAGCAGGACTAGTAAAATCTTTAGATAATAAAGATGGCGGAAATGTAACAGGAACATCAGACTTCCTTTCAATAGACAAAACTATGTCTTTAGTTGAAAAATTAACTCCACAAGCTAAAAAAATAGCTGTTATCTACTCTACAAGTGAAGTTAACTCTAAAGTTCAGGTTGATTCTTTAAAAGAATACGCTAAAACTAAAGGTTGGGAAGTAATAGAAAAAGGAATCAGCGCATCTTCAGAAGTAAATCAGGCTATAACTTCAGTTGTTGGTAAAGCAGATGTTCTTTATGTTCCAACAGATAACCTAGTTGTATCTTCAATGCCTATAATAGCAAAAGTTGCTAATGAAAATAAATTACCTATAATAGCATCTGATGAAGGTTCTGTAACATCTGGAGCTCTTGCTTGTGGTGGTGTTGACTATTATCAGCTAGGATACAAAACTGGTGAAATGGCAGTTCAGATATTAAAAGGTGAAAAACAGCCTTCTGATCTAGCTGTAGAAACTATGGACGAACCAGTTATAACTATGAATGAAGATACTATGAAAACTTTAGGCATAGAAAAACCAGCTGATATGGACGTAAAACTTGTAAAAACAGAAAACTAAGATTTATTTATATAACGAAAAACAATTTAATAAATTTTCAAAAAACTCTTGACACTATGCATTTTATATTTTAGAATATATACAAGTTCAAAAGATAATCAATTTTCAGTAAATTAAAATAATTGTAAAATATTATTTCAAGAACTAATAAATTATAACGAATTAAAAGGAGAAACTATCATGAAAACTAGACTTTATTATTACTATTATAACCTATATATTTAGAGGCTGTATCTAATAAAAACACTTTGTACGGATACAGACCTCGGTAAATACAATCCAGGGCTTTGTGTCTGTGCAGGTTATAATAAGTCAATTTTTATGAAGTTTCATTACTTATATATAAGCCGCATAGATCGAGAATTATGTGGCTTTCTTTTTTATAGTAATATAATAATCAATAAAAGCCATGTAGTCTTAAACTATATGTCTTTTATTTTTTCCCTGGAACTCGAATCATAACATTAAAAAATTAAAAATAGCATAATCGAAACTTCAAATAAAATAAATTAACTTGGAGGAAAATAAATTGAAATTAAATAAAAAATTATTATCTTTAGTATTATCATTAACATTAGGAGTAACATTACTTACAGGATGCTCAGGTAGCAGTGAATCTTCTGGTTCAACTGATGAAGTTAAAAAAGTTGGTATAACTCAGTTAGTTGAACATCCAGCACTTGATCAGGCAAAAGAAGGATTTGTAGAAGGACTTAAAGAAAACGGATTTGTAGAAGGTGAAAACTTAGAAATAGATTTCCAGAATGCTCAGAACGACAACCCTACTTCTCAGACAATAGCAAGCAACTTTGTAAACGATAAAAAAGACCTAATATTCGCAATATCTACTCCATCTGCTCAGGCAGCATTAAACGCTACTCAGGATATCCCAATAGTGTTCACAGCAGTTACAGATGCAGTTGAAGCAGGACTTGTAAAAAGCAATGAATCATCAGAAAATAATGTAACAGGTACATCTGACGCAATACCAGTAGCTAAAGCATTAGAACTTATAAAAAAATTCGTACCAGATGTTAAAACAATAGGTGTTGTATGCAATACAAGTGAAATAAACTCTAAATTACAGGTAGATGCTTTAAGAGAAGCAGCTGAAAAAGAAGGAATAAAAGTAGTAGACAAAGGTGCAACTCAGGCAAATGAAGTTAACCAGGCAGTTGCAGCAGTTGCAAAAGAAGCAGATGTAATATTCGCTCCTACAGATAACTTAGTAGCATCTTCAATGCCAATAATAACTAAAGTAGCAACTGAAAACAAAATACCAGTTATAGGTTCTGAAGAAGGACATGTTGAAAATGGTGCACTAGCTTGCAACGGAATAAGCTACAAAGAACTTGGTAAAAAAGCTGGAGAAATGGCAGCTCAGATACTAAAAGGTGAAAAACAGCCTTCTGAAATACCTGTAACTACACTTGATGAAACTGAAACAATAATAAACAAATCAACAATGGAAACACTTGGAATAAAAGATCCTCAGATAGAAAACGCAACATTTAAATAAGAATAAATACCAACACAAAAAATAAAAAACTAATCATTGCTCCAGGGCTACGATGCATAATCTAAATAAACATAGTTTGCATCTCCACATTGTCGCTATTGATTAGTTTTTTTATTTTTATATTACCATTTTACTCCATCTAAAATGTTTAAGTTTTCATATCTGAGTATTTATTCCCACGTTAATGACATTTACTATTTTGTTCCTGTAGATCCGAATCCACCTTTTCCTCTTTCTGAGTCAGTTAGTTCTTCTACTTCTACTACATTTACTTCGTATATTGGTTTTATTACCATCTGAGCAATTTTCATATGTTTTTCTACAACAAATGTTTCTTTCCCATGGTTTATAAGTATTACACCTATTTCTCCTCTATACCCTTCATCTATTGTTCCAGGAGTATTTAAAACAGTTATAGAATGTTTTAAAGCTAGTCCACTTCTTGGTCTAACCTGAGCTTCTGTCATATGAGGAAGCTGTATTGCTATTCCAGTTTTTATTAGTCTAGTTTCCCCTACTGGTATTTCAACTTCAGAAGTTGAGTAAAGGTCCATACCTGCATCACCTTTGTGTGCAAAATTAGGTATTATCGCATCTTCATTTAATTTTTTTATTTTAAGTTCAAACATGTGTTCCCTCCATTATTGATAAATTTCTACATTTATTATATACTAAGTAAGTGCAATTTTGTATATAATTTAAATGTAAAGTTTTATAGAATCATTTATAAAATAAATTTTAAAAAGTTATAAATATATTTAAAGATTATAAAATAAGTAAAAAGGTGGCGAGCAGATGAAATTAATACTGGCAGAAAAGCCGTCAGTAGCAAAGACCATAGCCTCTTTCTTAGGTGCTAAAACAAGAAATAAAGGCTATTTCGAGGGAAATGGATATATAGTTACTTATGCTGTAGGACATTTAGTTTCCCTTTATGACGTAAAAGACTACGACAAAGAAAAATATTCTGGCTCTTGGAAAATGGAAAACTTCCCCTTTATTCCGCCAGATAAATTTAAATTTAAAGTAGATAAAAGCAAAAGAGAACAGTTTAATATAATAAAATCTCTAATTAAAAGAGATGATATTGAATGCATAATAAACGCAACCGATAACGATAGAGAGGGAGAGCTTATAGCATTTTTAATTTTCTTCCTTATAAAACCAAAAATTCCTATAAAGAGAATACTAGTAAATGAATGGACTCCTGAGGATATAACTAGAGGTATGGAAAACCTTAAGGAAAACAACGAAATGTTAAACCTTCAAGCTGCTGGATACACTCGACTTATAACTGACTGGCTTATAGGGATAAATTTCACATCAGTTGCTACTTTAAAATATGGAAACGGAAAAATGTTAAACATTGGTAGAGTTATCCTACCTACAGTTAAATTAATCTACGATAGAGATATGGAAATCAAAAATTTCGTACCTAAAACATATTACGAAATAGAAGGAAAGTTCGGAGCTGCGAACGGAACTTATAAAGGTAAGTACATATTTAAAGGAAAAGAAAGTAGAATCGACGATTTAGAAGAATGTCAGAAAATAGTATCTGATATAAAATCGGATAAAGGTGTTATAAAAGATAAGAAAGTTACAAATACTAAAGAATATGCTCCAAAGCTATTCTCCCTTACATCTTTACAGGGGTATATTACTTCTAAATACGCTAGATTTACTTCTGACAAGGTACTTAGTGTCTGTCAATCTCTTTATGAAGGAAAGGGAAAAGGGGGATTTATCACATATCCTAGAACAGACTCTATCTATCTAGAAGAAAGTTTAGCATCTAAAGCTGAACAGACTTTAAATAAAATAAAAGAAAATCTTCCTTATAAAGATAAAATCAAATTCACTAAAACTAAAAGAGTTTTTGACTCTTCAAAGGTAGATAGCCACAGTGCCATAATGCCTACTTACATACTTCCAACAGGACTTACTGAAGATGAGATGATAGTATACAACGCTATAAGAGATAGATTTGTCGCAAACTTCATGCCTCCTGCAGAATTTGAAAATACAGATATAAAAACAGATGTAGACGGAAAAATATTCCAAACTAAAGGAAAAGTTCTAAAATCTAAGGGATATCTTGAGGTCTACAATAAACAGGATAAAAATGAATTACTTCCATTTGTTGAAAAAGGCGAGGAAGTAGATGTTCTAGGTGCAACACCAGTTGAAAAACAGACTACACCACCTAAATCATACACAGAAGATACACTTCTAAAAGCTATGAAAAATTGCGGTAAAAATGTATCTGATGATGACACAACTGTACTTTCTGGATATTCAATCGGTACTTCAGCCACTAGAGCCGATGTTCTTAAAAAGATAAAAGATGTTGGATACGTTAAAAAGAAAGGAAAATCTTATTATATAACAGAGCTTGGTATAAATCTTGTTGAAATATTCCCTGTTAAAGAGCTTCTAGACGTTGACTTTACTGGTAAACTAGAAAAAAGTCTTAGCGATATTCAAAAAGGACAATTCACTAGAAAAGAATACCTTAATAATATCTGCTCTTTCGTAGTTAGAAGTGTTAATACAATAAAAATGGATACTAAGAAAAATATAAACCCTGAACACTATGTCTATAGCACTAAATATAAAAAATATGTTAAAGAATCTTCTCTAAAGGCTATGGAAGAAAAAAGTAAATCTTGTGCTAAAACTGCAAATGCTAAAAAATCAGATTCAAACTCTACAAAATTATCTTCCACTAAGTCTATCTCAAAAGATTCTGGTGAAAAACAAAGTCTAGGAAAATGTCCAGTATGTGGTTCTAACGTGTATGAATATGAAAAAGGATTCTTCTGTGAGAATTACAAAGAGTGTAGATATGGGATTTGGAATGAAGATCAGTGCTTTAAAAAGTTTAAAAAGAAACCTAATAAAACTATGGTAAAATCATTATTAAAAAAAGGTGAAGCCAAAGTAAAATCATTCACTGATGCAAATGGAAATAAGTTTGATGCTATAGTTAAATATCAAAAAAATCCAGCCAATGGCACTTATGGTTGGATAATAGAAAGAATATAATTATATTACAAATAAAATCAAAGGCGATTGAAAATTTTCAATCGCCTTATTCTTTAATAAACGCTCAATACTGATGTATAATTAGGATCTTTATATAAATTGTCGAAATATGAGTGAGCAGATGTATATCCTATTCCTAATTTCCCTTTATTTACATCTATAGTCTTATACTGATTTATAGCCTTCTTAGCTTTATCTCTTTCCTCTTCAGTTTCTGATTTATAGTATTCTCTTTTTTCTTCAGGTATGTCTTTTACATATTTTGGTTTCATAAAATATCTAGCATCCTTTATCTTATGCTCATCTCTCAATCTTTTTAAAACTTCTCCATTTTTTCTATGCATTATATGGTCATCGTATTTATAATGATGAGCTATATGAGTAACACTACCTAATTCTTGTTCAAATTTCAATATAGTCTTTTCCATAAGTTCATAATGAGTTCCCAACTTATTATCCTCATCGGCTAGTATTATTATATTCTTATCTTTGACACCTAATTCTTGTAAAGCTGCTTTAAATTCATTATTTCTAAGTTTTTCCTTTTCTTTTCTAGGAATTTTTGTAAATATAGGATTTCTTGTAAAAACATTTACTCCTGATCCATCTGAAACTAATACAATATATACATTATCAGCTCCACACTCCTCTATAGCTTTAGTAATTGCACTGACACCCCATAAAATTTCATCATCTTGATGTTGAGGATAAAACACAACATTCTCATTAAATTCTTTATTTTTTATCTTTGTAGTATCAATATCTTGTGCAATTAATGTAGTTCCAGTTATTCCAATTATTAATAATAAAAACAAACTAAAAATTATTTTTATACTATTATTTTTTTTCATACCTATCACCCCTAAATATATTTTCTCAAATCATATAAAAATTTTATATGTTCCGATACTAACATAGTTTTTTCCCAAAATCTATCATATTACCAGCTTTGTTGTTAATTTGTTACATTTTAAATTTATTTTTTAATAAATTTAATCCTTCTGTTACTTTTTGATAGATTTGTTTATTTTTGTATTTTAATGATATCATATTTAAATCATACTTTTTGATTTTATGCCTGAATGGTATAAAAAATGGTGTGAATGGTATTTATATTATTCAATTTTATCTAAGATACAACTTTTTTCTTTATA
>UQCY01000026.1 GCA_900539645.1 uncultured Clostridium sp.
ACTTGGGGCGAAGGCCCCTGGGAGAGTAGGACGTAGCCACGTAATCTTTTTTTATTTGTAGAAAATAAAAAATAGTATTTTTATAAGATTGTTAATAAAACATTATATGTTTATTGATACTATGTAAAAATATAATATTAAAACGATAAAAAGCTTATATATTAAAATGATTAATAATCATAACTCTCCAATTAAGGAGAGTTATTTTTTTTTGAAAATTTCAAAAAAATCACTTATTTATTAATAAATTTAAAAATAAAAGTAAAAAGCCGTTTAATTAGTGCTATAATAAACAAGACACTAAAAAAAATACTATTTACTTTATTTTTGAAAATAAAAATGATATTATTATAGGAAAGTGGGAAAATAATTCTTTATAAAAGAAGATATTTACCTTAGATTTATATAGTGGAGTCTAATATTTTTAGATAAGGTTAAAAGTGATATTATCAATATAAGAATAAATAAGGAGGAATAATCTGATGACTAAAAAGTTTAATAAAATACTTGTAGCTAACAGAGGCGAAATAGCTATAAGAATATTTAGAGCATGTTCAGAACTTGGAATAAAAAGTGTAGGTATATATAGTAAAGAAGATAAATATGGATTATTCAGAACTAAAGCTGACGAATCTTACTTAATAGGAGAAGGAAAAGGTCCTATAGATGCATATCTTGATATGGATGGAATAATAGCTCTTGCTAAAAGAAAAAAAGTAGACGCTATACATCCTGGATACGGATTCTTAGCTGAAAATGCAGAATTTGCTAGAAAATGTGAAGAAAATGGAATAACATTCATAGGTCCATCTTCAGAAGTAATGGATCTTATGGGAGATAAAATAAACTCTAAAAAAATAGCTCATGAGGTAAATGTACAGACTATACCTGGTGTAGAAAAAGCTATAAAATCTACAGCTGAAGCTAAAGAAGTTGCAGCTCAGATAGGTTATCCAGTAATGATAAAAGCTTCTAACGGTGGTGGAGGAAGAGGTATGAGAATAGTTCACCATGAAGAAGACTTAGAATTAGAATATGAAACAGCTTGTAGTGAATCAAGAAAAGCATTTGGAGAAGACATAATATTCATAGAAAAATATATAGAAGATCCAAAACACATAGAAGTACAGATATTAGGTGACCAGTATGGAAACTTAGTACATCTTTATGAAAGAGACTGCTCTGTACAGAGAAGACATCAGAAAATAATAGAATACGCACCAGCATTCTCTTTAAGTGAAAAAACTAGACAGGAAATATGTGCTGATGCTGTAAAACTTGCTAAACATGTTGGATACTCAAGTGCTGGTACATTAGAATTCCTTGTTGATAAACACGGAAACCACTACTTCATAGAAATGAACACAAGAATACAGGTTGAACATACTGTATCTGAAATGGTAACAGGAATAGACATAGTTCAGAGCCAGATACTAGTTGCAGAAGGATACTCTTTAGATAGCCCTGAAATAGACATAAAATCTCAGGATGACGTACAGCTTAGAGGATACTCTATACAGTGCCGTGTTACTACTGAAGATCCTAAAAACAACTTCATGCCTGACACAGGAAAAATACAGGTATACAGAACTGGTTCAGGATTTGGTATAAGACTTGACGGTGGAAATGGATTTACAGGTGCAAACATAAGCCCATACTACGATAGCTTACTTGTTAAAACAATTTCTTACGATAGAACATTCAAAGGAGCTATAAACAAAACTCTAAGATCTATAAAAGAAATGAGAGTCAGAGGGGTTAAAACAAATGTAGGATTCCTTGTAAACGTACTTAACAACCCTCAGTTTGAAAAAGGTCTATGCTCAACTAAATTCATAGATGAAAACCCAGAACTATTTGACATACAGGAAAGTAAAGACAGAGGAACTAAACTATTACAGTACATAGGAAACGTAATAGTAAACGAAAATAAATGTGCAGAAAAACCAAGATTTGATGCATTACACGAACCAGACTTATCAAGAGAAGTACCTATAATAGAAGGAAGTAAAGCTAAATTTGAAAGACTTGGTAAAAAAGCATACATAGAAGGAATAGCAAACGATAAAAAAGTATTACTAACTGATACAACTATGCGTGATGCCCATCAGTCATTATTAGCTACTAGATTTAGAACTAATGACTTCCTAAACGTAGCAGAAGCAACTGATAAATATCAGAAAGACTTATTCTCACTTGAAATGTGGGGTGGAGCTACATACGACGTTGCATACAGATTCCTAAAAGAATCTCCATGGAAAAGACTTCAGAAATTAAGAGAAGCTATACCAGACATAAACTTCCAGATGTTACTAAGAGCTTCTAACGCAGTTGGATATAAAAACTATCCAGACAACGTAATAGAAGAATTCATAAAAGCATCTGCAAGAGAAGGAATAGACGTATTTAGAATATTCGACTCACTAAACTGGGTAGAAAACATGAAACCATCTATAACTACAGCTCTAGAAACTGGAAAAATAGTAGAAGGTACAATGTGTTACACAGGAGACATATTAGATAAGAGCAAATCTAAATACAACCTAGAATACTACATAAAAATGGCTAAAGAATTAGAAGCATTAGGTTCTGACATAATAGCAATAAAAGACATGTCAGGTCTATTAAAACCTTATGCTGCATATACTCTTGTAAAAGAACTTAAAAAAGAAATAAAAGCTCCTATACACCTACATACTCACGACACAAGTGGAAATGGTGTTGCACTATGCTTAATGGCAGCAGAAGCAGGAGTAGACATAATAGACTGTGCACTAGAATCAATGGCAGGATTAACAAGTCAGCCTTCACTAAATGCTATAGTTGAAGCATTAAAACACACAGAAAGAGACACAGGAATAGACTTATACGGATATGATCAGCTTGGAAGATACTACAAAGATTTAAGAAAAGTATACAAAAGATTTGAATCAGACCTTACAAACTCTTGTGCAGAAATATACAACTTCGAAATACCAGGTGGACAGTACACTAACTTAAAACCTCAGGCAGATAGCTTAGGACTAGTAGGCAGATTTGATGAAGTAAAAGAAAACTACAAAGTTGCAAATGAAATAGTTGGTGACATAATAAAAGTTACTCCATCATCAAAAGTAGTTGGGGACTTAGCAATATTCATGTCTAAAAACAACTTAACAAAAGAAAACATATACGAAGAAGGAAAACACCTTGCATTCCCAGACTCAGTAGTTGACTACTGCAAAGGTATGATAGGACAGCCAGAAGGTGGAGTACCAAAAGAATTATCAGAGGTAGTACTAAAAGGTGAAGAAGCTATAACTGTAAGACCAGGTTCACTTCTACCAGCAGAAGATTTCGATGCTATAAAACAGCACTTAAAAGAAAAATTTGAGCTAAAAGAAGTAACAGACCTTCAGGCGATAAGTTATGCATTATATCCAAAAGTATACGAAGAATACTTAGAACATATCAATGAATACAATGAAATATCTAAACTAGAAAGTGACGTATTCTTCTACGGATTAAACAAAAATGAAGAATGTGAAGTTGAAATAGAAGAAGGTAAAAACTTAACTATAAGACTTACTGACATAGGAGATGTTAAAGATGACGGATTCAGAACTGTTGATTTCGAATTAAATGGAATGATGAGATCTGTTGAAATCAAAGATAACAACTTCTCTGGAGCTATAAACCACGTTGAAAAAGCTGACATGGGAGACCCACTTCAGATAGGTGCAAGTATACCAGGTAAAGTGGTTAAACTTCTTGTAAAAGAAGGAGATGCAGTAACTAAGAACCAACCATTAATAGTAATAGAAGCTATGAAGATGGAAACTAACATAGTTGCTAAGACTGACGGTGTAATAAAATCTATCAAAGTTGCAGACGGTGACATGGTAGTAGACAAACAGTTACTTATGATAATGAAAGAAGCAGAATAATTTAATAAAAATAATAATCTAGGGGATAAGTTATTAAACTTATTCCCTATTTTTATTTTTTTAGAATATAATATATATAACATTATCATAGGAAAAATTTAGATAAAAAGATTTTAAAACATAATTATTAAAAAGTGATATAATTTAGTTAATAAAATTATTTATAGAAAAGAGGAAATAGATATGAATTATTCAGTTGTTTATGCAACATCTACAGGAAATACAAAATTATTAGCAGATAATGTGGCAGAAGTACTGGGTTCAGAATGTGTTTATTTTGGACAGCCAGATGAAAAAGCCAAAAAATCAGATGTAATATTTATAGGATTTTGGACAGATAAGGGAACTTGTAACGAAGAAATAAAAGACTTTATATCAGAATTAAAAGATAAAAAAGTATTCTTATTTGGCTCAGCTGGAGCTGGAGATGAAGACTATCTAAACATGGTAATAAACAATGTAAAAAAAGAAATAAATAAAAGCTGTGATGTAATCGGCGAATTTATGTGCCAGGGAAAGATGCAGCAAGGAGTAAAAGCTAGATACGAACATATGCTAGAAGAAAAACCAGGTGACGAACAAATACTAAGTTTAATTAAAAATTTTGAAGAAGCTTTAAATCACCCTAATGAAGACGATTTAACTAGACTTAAAAATAAAGTAAAAGAAGTAGTTGGGAAATAAGAAAATTATCATAAAAAGACAAAAAATTAGTTGATAAAAATATTTTTCAAAAAAGTTAAAAAATTTTCAAAATAAAAGAGGAAAACGTATTTATATATAGAATTTAATATAGTGTAAAGTTGATTTTCAACTCTACTCAAATTGCAAATTATTTTATTAATAAAAAATTACTATTCTCAAAGGTGGGTGTTCATATGAAAGTATATGATAGCAAAATGATAAGAAATGTAGCAATATTAGGTCACAGTGGATGTGGGAAAACAAATCTTATAGAAACAATATCTCACGTAGCAAATGCAAAAAAAATACCTAAACTTACTGCAAAAGCAAATATGACTTATAGTATGGGTCTTATTCCAATAGAATACGACGACTATAAATTCAATTTACTGGACACTCCAGGTTATTCTGATTTCAGCGGTGATGTTATATCAGCTCTAAAAGTATGTGATTTAGCAGTTATAGTAATAGATGCAACAGATCCATTACAGGTAGGAACTGAAAAAGCAATAGAGCTTACTGAAGGAATACCAAAATTAATGTTTATAAATAAAATAGATAATGAAAAAGCTAGATATAAAGACGTTATAGAAATGCTAAACGGAAAATTCGCTCATAAAATAATAGCTATGATAAGCCCAATATACAAAGACAAAAAATTCTGCGGACTACACAATGTTTTTGAAAATGTAGACGACTTAGAAGGCGAATTCAAAGAACAGGCAATAAGCATGAAAGAAGCTCTTATGGAATTAATAGCTGAAACTGACGACGAAACTTTAGAAAAATACTTCAGCGGAGAAGAATTAACTAAAGAAGAAATACAGAAAGGTATAATCATAGGAGTCCACAAAGGCGACATAATACCAGTTATATCTGGATCAACTATAAATAACGTAGGAACAAAAGAAATAATAGACACTATATCAAGTTATATAGAACCTACATATCTTGACAATGAAAGTCCATTCAAAGGACAGGTATTCAAAACTGTAGTAGACCCATTCGTAGGAAAAATGTCTTACATAAAAATAGTTCAGGGTACAGTTAAAAAAGAAACAGAAGTATATAACCTAAACAGAGAAGTAAAAGATAAATTAGCAAATATATACTCTATAAACGGAAGCGAACTTATAGAACTTGAATCAGCAAAAGCAGGAGATATAATAATAGTTGCTAAATCTCCAACACTAAAAACAGGAGATACTATATCTACTTGCAAAGATGAAATACCAGAAGATGAAATAAACTTCCCTAAACCACAGATATACTATGCTGTTAGCCCTAAAAACAAAAACGACGATGAAAAAGTTGGAACAATATTATCAAAACTAACAGAAGAAGATCCAACTCTTGATTTCTACAGAAATGCTGAAACAAAACAGGCTCTTCTAGGTGGACAGGGTGAACTTCATCTAAAAACAATAATAAACAAAATGAAAGACAAATTCGGTACAGAAGTAGAACTTAGCGACCTTAAAGTTGCATATAGAGAAACAATAAAAGGTAAATCAGATGTTCAAGGAAAACATAAAAAACAGTCTGGTGGACATGGACAGTACGGAGATGTAAAAATCAGATTTGAAAGATGTGAAAATGAATTCGAATTTGATGAAGAAATATTCGGTGGTTCAGTTCCAAAACAGTACATACCAGCAGTTGAAAAAGGATTAAAAGAAAGTATGGCAAAAGGTATACTAGCTGGATACCCAGTAAGTAACATAAAAGCTACTCTTTATGATGGTTCTTATCACGATGTTGACTCTTCTGAAATGGCATTCAAAATGGCAGCTTCTATAGCATTCAAAAAAGGTATGGAAGAAGCACAGCCAGTACTTCTTGAACCAATCATGAAACTTTCTATAACAATACCAGATGAATACATGGGAGATGTTATGGGAGATATAAACAAGAGAAGAGGTAAAATACTAGGTATGGAACCTACTGACAACGGAAAACAGTTATTAATAGCTGAAGCTCCTCAGGCAGAAACATTCAAATATGCAATAGACTTAAGAGCTATGACTCAGGGTAGAGGATACTTTGAAATGGAATTTGCTAGATATGCAGAAGTTCCTAACCAGATAGCTGAAAAAATAATAGCAGCAGCTAAAAAATAAAACTAATTGAACAAAAAACTTAGAGTTTAACATAATATTTTAAGATATTGTCCTATATATATGATAAAATTATATAGGACAATATTTTTTTGGGGAAATATAGAAAAAGGAATAGATTATGGCAAAAATAAAAACAAAATACGTATGTCAGTCATGTGGATATGAAAATCCAAAATGGCTAGGAAAATGTCCTGAATGTATGAAATGGAATACATTTGTGGAGGAAATAGAAGATAAAAGTTCAAAAAGTAATCACAGAGAAACATTTGTAATAGATAAATCATCACAGAAACCTGTAAACATAAACTCAATAACAATAAAACACGAAGAAAGATTCTCTAGTGGAATAAATGAGTTAAACAGAGTATTAGGTGGTGGAATAGTTAGAGGATCACTTGTACTTGTAGGTGGAGACCCTGGAATTGGTAAATCTACACTACTTCTACAGGTATCTGAAAGTGTTGCACAGTCAGGCAAAAAAGTTCTGTACATATCTGGAGAAGAATCAGAATCTCAGATAAAAATGAGAGCCGAAAGATTAAATGCAAAATCAGAAAATCTGTATATAATGGCAGAAAACAACTTAAACATAATAGAACATAACTTAGAAGGATTTGACCCTGACCTTATAATACTGGATTCAATTCAGACTGTATTTACACCGGATATAGCTTCGGCGCCGGGAACAGTTAGCCAGATAAAAGAGGGTACCTCTAGATTTATGAGAATTTCTAAAAAAATGGGAATATCTACATTTGTTGTTGGACACGTTACAAAAGAAGGAGCTTTAGCAGGTCCAAAGATAATGGAGCACATGGTCGATACAGTACTTTACTTTGAAGGTGAGAGATATAACACTTACAGACTTATAAGAGCTGTAAAAAATAGATTTGGTTCTACAAATGAACTAGGTGTATTTGAAATGAGTGAAAAAGGACTACAAGAGCTTGAAAACCCATCAAAAGCACTTATATCAGAAAAACCAGAAAACGCATCTGGTTCTGTAATAGTATCGACTGTAGAGGGAACAAGACCGATGTTATTAGAGCTTCAAGCACTTGTATCGCCGACTAGCTTTGGTATACCTAGAAGAACAGCTACAGGAATAGACTTTAACAGGGTAAATCTACTACTTGCGGTGCTTGAAAAAAGAGCTGGAATGCAGATACAAAATCAAGACGTATATCTAAACATAGTAGGTGGAATAAAGATAAATGAGCCGTCTATGGATTTAGGTGTTATACTAGCAGTTGCATCTGGCTTTAGAAACATACCTATAAGCGGAGAAGTTGCTGTTACTGGAGAAGTTGGACTTACTGGAGAAATAAGGGGAGTAAGCTACATTGAAAAAAGAATATCTGAATGCAGAAAATTAGGCTTCAAAAAAATAATAATTCCAAAGTCTAATTATGAAGCTGTAAAAGATGTAAAAGGTATAGAAATATGGCCAGTTGAAAATGTAAGACAGGCTATAAATATGGTATTGAGAGGAGAGTAGTTAGTACATGGATGTATATGTAACAGATAAAACGATGAGAAAAGAAGTCCTTAAAATGATATCTCCGGGTACTCCTCTTAGACAGGGACTAGACAATGTCCTAAAGGCTAAAACAGGAGGACTTATAGTAATAGCAACGGATGAAAGTGTTATGGATTTAGTAGATGGTGGATTTGCTATACATGTTGAGTACACGCCATCTTACCTTTATGAACTTGCAAAGATGGACGGTGCAATAGTGCTAAACTCAGATGTAGATGAGATATTATACGCAAATACGCAGCTAATTCCAGATTATTCTATAAAAACATCAGAAACAGGTACTAGACATAGAACAGCTGAGAGGGTTGCAAAACAGACTAAAGCTATTGTAATTGCAATATCACAGAGAAGAAATGTAATATCTGTCTATAAAGGGGATCAGAAGTATGTAGTTGAAGACATATCAAAAATATTTACTAAGGCAAATCAGGCACTTCAAACTCTTGAAAAATATAAATCTGTATTAGACCAAGCAGTTGCGAGCTTAAATACATTAGAATTCAATGGTTTTGTAACTATATACGACGTAGCATTGGTATTACAAAAAATTGAAATGGTAATGAGGGTTACTGACATAATAGAAAGTTATTTACTAGAATTAGGAGTTGAAGGTGCACTTATAAAAATGCAGCTTGAAGAACTTATGGGTAGTACAAGAGAAGACCGGGAACTAGTATTAAAAGACTATGGAACACAGGTAGCTTCTAGTGAATTTAAGGAAAAATTAGCAAACCTTACAGAAGATGAATTACTAGACCTTACAAACATAGCTAGAATCCTTGGATACACAGGTGTATCAGAAAATATGGATATGCCAATAAAAACAAAAGGTTATAGAGTACTCAATAAGATTCACAGATTACCTAGAACAATAATAGAAAACTTAGTCAATTATTTTGATAATTTCCAAGATATACTAGGCGCTTCGATAGAAGAGCTAGACGAGGTAGAAGGAATTGGAGAAATAAGAGCTACTTACATAAGAAATGGGCTTGTAAAAATGAAGCAGCTAGCATTATTAGATAGACATATTTAAAACCTGAGGAATAGAAATGCAATTATACAATTTATATTAAAAAATGATATAATAGACTAAGTTGGGGAAAAATGTGGCAAAATTGGTGAAATTTTGGTGAAGTTTGCTAATTTTGTTGTACATAAGTTAAAATTTAGTCTATAATAATAAAATATAATAGGGGAGGTGATACATTGATTAAGAAGATTGTAAGATTTTTAATTGGTGGATTAGGTTTAATCGTAGGTTCTTCTACTTACGTATCAGTAACACAGAATTTTAAAGTATTAACATATAACAATAAAACATACGAAGCAGTAGCAGCTGTAGTAGCAGGTTTAGTATTAGGAATCATATTTTATTTAATAGAGCCTTGGGTTATGAACAAAATTAGAAAAATAGCTAGGGCCGCAGAAAAAGAAATATCAAAATACCCTCAGGTTGATATACTACTTGGATCTGTAGGTCTTATAGTTGGTTTTGTAATAGCCTATCTTGTAAGTGGACTTATAAACTCTATACCTATAGTAGGTAAAGCAATATCAGTACTTGTATACTTAGTACTGGGATACTTAGGAGTTAGAATAGCTCTTAAGAGTAAAAATGACCTTGCCAATTTTGGTAAATTAAACAAAAGATTAGCAGCTTCTCTTGCAAAAGAAAAAGAGCAAGAAAAAGAATGTGAAAAATTAAAAGAAGAAGTCAAAGACTGTGGCTCAGCAATTCCTCCAAAAGTATTAGACACAAGTGTAATAATAGACGGGAGAATAGCAGATATATGTCAGACAGGCTTTATAGAAGGTAAGTTAATAATACCAGCATTCGTACTAGAGGAGCTTAGACACATAGCCGACTCTGCTGACGACTTAAAAAGAGTAAGAGGTAGAAGAGGACTAGATATATTAAACATAATCCAGAAGGAATTAAATATAGAAGTTGAAATAAGCGAACAGGATTTCCCTGAAATAGCTGAAGTAGATAGTAAATTATTAAAACTAGCTCAGGTATTAGGTGGGAAGGTTGTTACAAACGACTTCAATTTAAACAAAGTTGCCCAGTTCCAGGGTGTTGAGGTTTTAAATATAAACGAGCTTGCAAATGCTGTTAAACCAGTTGCTATACCTGGTGAAGACATGGTCGTTCAAGTTGTAAAAGAAGGTAAAGAAGCTCAGCAGGGTATCGCATACTTAGACGACGGTACTATGATAGTTGTAGACGGTGGTAAAAAATACATGGGACAGACTATAAAAGTATTAGTTACATCAGTACTTCAGACACCAGCAGGAAGAATGATATTTGCAAAACCTAAGAATTAATTGTAAAATAAACATTGATAGAGTAAAGTTGCCTAGGCTACTTTCAAAATAGAGAAAATAAAAATTAGAAAGGAATTAGTGAAATGAACAATAATGAATTAAAAGCTATTGCAAAAGAAGTAAGAATTGACATTATTAAGTCAGTTTCAGAAGCAAAATCAGGTCATCCAGGAGGATCATTATCAGCAGCAGATATACTAACAGTATTATACTTTGATGCTATGAATATAGACCCTTCTAACCCAAAATGGGAAGACAGAGATAGATTCGTTCTTTCTAAAGGTCATGGTGCACCAGCTTTATATGCAGTATTAGCTGAAAGAGGATACTTCCCTAAAGAAGAATTACTAAAACTTAGAAAATTTGGTGCTATGCTTCAGGGACATCCTGATATGAAAAAAACTCCAGGTGTTGATATGTCAACAGGTTCTTTAGGACAGGGATTATCAGCAGCAAACGGAATGGCTTTAGCAGCTAAATTAGATGGTAAAGACTACAACGTTTACGCTCTTCTTGGAGATGGAGAAGTTCAGGAAGGTATGATATGGGAAGCTGCAATGAGTGCTGCTCATTACAAATTAGATAACATAATAGCTTTCTTAGACCACAATGGTTTACAGATAGACGGTTCTAATGATGAAGTTATGAGCCTTGGAAAAATAGCTAAAAAATTCGATGCATTCGGATGGAATGTAATATCTATAGACGGACATGATTTCGATCAGATAAAAAAAGCTATAGAAATGGCTAAAGAAGAAGAAGGAAGACCTTCTATAGTTATATGTGAAACAGTAAAAGGTAAAGGAGTTTCATTCATGGAAGACCAGGCTGGATGGCATGGTAAAGCTCCAAACGCTGAAGAAACAGCTAAAGCATTAGAAGACTTAGAAGGAGGACTTAAATAATGGAAAGTATAGCAACTAGAGAGGCTTATGGAAAAACACTAGTAGAATTAGTTGAAAATAAAGATATCGTAGTTCTTGATGCAGACTTAGCAGGAGCTACAAAAACTGCAATGTTCAAAAAAGCATGCCCAGAAAGATTCTTCGATATGGGTATAGCAGAAGGTGATATGATGGGTACAGCAGCAGGTCTTGCAGTATCTGGAAAAATACCTTTCGCAAGTACTTTCGCAATATTCGCAGCAGGTAGAGGATTTGAACAGATAAGAAACTCTATATGCTACCCAAATATAAACGTTAAAATAGCTGCTACTCATGCAGGTGTTACAGTTGGGGAAGACGGAGGAAGTCACCAGGCAATAGAAGATATTTCACTAATGAGAAGTTTACCAAACATGGTAGTATTAAACCCAGCAGATGCTGTTGAAGCTAGACAGATGGTATTAGCTGCAGCTGAATACGTTGGACCAATGTACTTAAGATTTGGTAGAGCTGCTACTCCAGTTATACATGACGAATCTTACAAATTCGAATTAGGAAAAGGTGAGGTAGTTAAAGAAGGTAAAGATGTATCTATAATAGCTACAGGTATAATGGTTGCTAAAGCATTAGAAGCTGCTGAAACATTAAAAGCAGAAGGAATAGATGCAGAAGTAATAAACATATCTACAATAAAACCTTTAGACAACGAACTTGTTTTAGCATCAGCTAAGAAAACAGGAAAAGTTGTTACAGCTGAAGAACACAGTATAATAGGTGGATTAGGTTCTGCAGTATGTGAATTATTAGCAGAAGAATATCCAGTTAAAGTAACTAGAATAGGTGTTAAAGACGTATTTGGACAGTCAGGAACACCAGCTGCGTTACTAGAACACTACGGACTAACTGCAGCAGACATAGTTAAAGCTTGTAAATAATTTAAAATAGAGAGACTCAAAAAGAGAAACAATTCGATGCTCCAGGCGGCAAGCCGATTGTCGCTATCGAATTTGTTTCTCTTTTTTTCGTCCACATTTTTAAATATATTTACATTGAGATAATGCAAAGGGAAGTTTTTAAAATGAGATGGATGATAATAAAATAGAACTAATTAAAAAATAAAATTATATAGATAATACTAAATAAAAGGATTATAATTTAATTAAATAAATATTTTATAAGTTTGAGAGATGATAAATATGATTAATATAGTTATATGTGAAGATGAAGTTATACAATTAAATAATCTGTTTAAAAATATACAAAAGATTTTGTATGAATTAAATTTGAATTTTAAAATATATACTTTCAATTCAGCTAAAGAATTATTGGAAAATTATCCTAAAAATGTATCAATAATATATTTAGATATAAAGATGAAAGAAATAAATGGTGTTGATGCAGCAAGAAAAATAAGAGAGTTTGATAAAAAAGTGGAAATAATTTTTATAACAGCAATAGATGACTATTTAAAAGAGGGATATGAAGTTAGAGCATATAGATATCTTATCAAACCTGTTAGTTATAGTGAACTTTTAAAGCATACAAAGATTTGTATAGAAGAAATTGAAAAAAATTCAGAGGTTATAATAATAAGAGATTCTGGTAATATAAGTATAATAAATAAAAATGATATTTTATATATTGAAGTTCTTCGAAAGTATACAACGGTATACACATTAGATAATAGTTATACATTTAAAATACCATTAAAAATATTAGAAGAAAGTTTAAAAGAAAAAATATTTTTTAAATGTCATAAAAGCTATATTATTAATATAAAAAAAATTATAAATATAGATGAGAAAGAAGGAGTATGTATTTTGGAAGATGATAGTAAAGTTCCAATAAGTAAAAGAAAACATAAAGAATTTAATGATAGATTAGCAGATGTATTAGGAGATATTATTTAAACGTTCATACCAGTATAGAGAACGTTGTACCTAAATTATAGAAAATTTAGAATTAATGTGATATTGTTTAGTTATAGAAAATATAGATTAATTAAAAATATATTTTAGGCCTAAATAATATAAATTATAAATTTGTAGGAGGGATTTTCTATGGATGATAAAAAATTAGAAATAGAAAGAATTGAAGAAAAGGTAGATATAGATAATGTTGAATTACAAGGTGATCCATGTCACAATGACCCTTGGAATGGAATATATGATTGCCTTAGAGATTGTAGTGAAGGAACATCACCAAAACTATCACCTGCATATTAAGGAGATAAAATAGGATAAAATAATAGACAAAAGGCAATCGTTTTGATTGTCTTTTGTTGTATAAAGGAGAAATAATGAATGAAAGATAGTAAAGTATTAAAAAAAATAGCCTTTTATAATATAAAAAATAAAAAGTATAGTAGTTTTATTTTAATATTTGTTATTGCGATTTCATTTGGAATTATATTTTTTATGACAACAGTAAGATCGTCTCGATATGAATCAGAAGTAAAAAAAGCTATAGAATTATATGGCGACTATGATTTGAAATTTGAAAATTTAAATGAGGATTTTTTAACAGATATTAAAACTAATGAGGAAATAAGAGATGTTAATTATACAAAATATGTATCTGAAGGTATAGATAAAAAAAGTGGAATTAAGGCTAAAATTTACTCTTATAATAAAGATTACATTGATTCAATTAAATTCAATATAATTGGAAATATTCCTAAAAAGGAAAATGAAATATTAATTGAAAAAAATATGATTGATAATATGAAAATAAAAAATCCTATAGGTAGGAATATAAATTTATTGCTTTCAAATGAATATAAAGATGAAAATGGAGAAAATAAAATAACTTCTAAAAATAAAAGATTTAAAATTGTTGGTTTGATTAGCAAACCTAATGAATATTATAAATCTGCATCTAATACGTTGGGAGGAAATGAAAATAATATATTTGTGCATGAAAGTTATAACTGCTTTATAGATAATAGTTATTCTGGAGTAATATATCTAAATGATAAAAGTGATGTAGAAGTATTTAGTAATAATATAATCAATAAATATGATTTAAAAGATAGTTATATTTTTAAAAATACAGAGTTAGAATTTGCTGAAGTAATGAAAGATACTGCTAAATATAATAAAGAAAACATATTATCAATATTAATGTTAATAGTAATATCTATACTAATTATAAATAATATATTTTATATAATGAGTAAAGATATGTTTAAGCAATTTAAAGTAATAAGAGCCTTAGGAGCGGAAAGAAAAGATGTTTTAACTATATATGCATATATGTTTATATTTTACACAATCATAGGAATAATACTAGGGATAGTATTTGGATATGTTTTATCTGTTTTAACCTTATCTTGGATTTACAATGATACTTACTTTATAAAAATAAACATTCAAAATCTAATTTTATCTTTGTCTGTACCACTTATTTTTATGTTAATCAACGCAATATATATTATATATACTGTATATACTGGAAAATTATTAGAACAAGAAAAGTTTAATAATAAAATGATAGCGAAAATTTTCAGAAAAAACATAATATTGAATCTATCTATTATAAATATTAGAAGAAATAAAAAGATAAGTCTTTTAAATATATTTATAATATCAGTTGTTTGTAGTTTATTTATATTTTCTTTTGGGACAAAAAAACTTCTAAAAGAAAATATAGAAAAAGGTATAACAGGTGGAATATTTGGAATGTCATATGGGACTATAGATAAAACATTATCTGGAACAAATAATGGAACAGATCCATTGTTTTTTAAAATAGATGAACATACGATAAAAAATATAAAATCTTTAAATGAGGTAAAATATATAGAACCAAATTATTTTACTACAGAAGCATATATAAAATTAGATGAAACAGAAATTACTGAGGAATATAAAGACGAGTGTTTAAGAAAAAAATTAAATATAGAAAAAGAATATCAAGTGTGTTTAAGAGGATACAGCAAAGATATGATAAAAAGAAGAAAAAATTTTTTGAAGGAGAAAAATATAGATAATAATTTAAATAAAAATTATTTTGATGTATTGATTGTAAATAATGCAAATTCACAAATAACACATTCCTTTGATATGGAAGTAATTAAAAATTTGAAAATAGGAGATATATTAAATTTAAAAATACCTGCATATGTAAATGGTATTAAAGAATATAAAGATGTAAATGTAAGAGTTTCTGGAATACTAGATAAAGAGTTTGCATCATCACAAGATGGAAACGTAAATATAAATGGTATTCAAGTTATATTTAAAGAAGATGACTACACTAAAATAACAGGTCAAAAAGAATATAATAAGCTATTTATAATAGCTAAAAATAATAAAGAAGTTAAATTAGCAAATATACTTGATAAAAAATTTTCTAATAATTATACCTATATTGGTGGTAAAGGTGAAGATCAAAAGGTTATAGGTATTTATACAATATCAGAAGAAAGATTATTTATAGTTTTTCAAATAATGATATTATCAATATTATTTATAAATATGTCTTTTATAACTAGGAGTAATATTATTGCAAGAGTAAAAGAATTAAAAACTTTACATATGATAGGTATGAATACATATAAAATAAAAAGTATGTTTTTTATTGAAAATATAATAACTAGTTTTATAGCGATTATAATATCAAGTGGATTAACAACACTTTATTATAATTATGGTATATATAGAACAAATATTACTTTATTAAATTCTGGATTTACTAAAGTAATAAATTATAATATACCTATTTTACCAATAGTTATACTTATAATTTATTTCATTATTATAAGTATAATATCTATAACTCTTTCAGAAAATTATCTGAAAAATAATATAATAGAAAATAAAATGGAGGAAATATGAGTAATATAATAAAGTTTAATGAAAAGAATGAATTATTAATATATGAAAAAAATGGAAGGGTATTATTAATAAATAAATACGCAGGAAAAGGACATATAATGATATCTAAAGAAGTATATAAATATATTAAAAAAGCAGAAGAAAATTTATTGGAAAAAAAAGATTTTATTAGTTGCTTTATAAACAAAGATGATCAAGCGTATATAAAACAAATTTTAGAGTTGATGCAAGAAAAAGAAATTTTAGTCAAAAGTAAAAATAAGAGTAACTTAAATAAAGAAAAAGATGTTTATTTTGAAATAACAGACAGATGTAATTTACAATGTAAACACTGTGTTTCAAATTGTGGTCCAAATAAAAATGACTATTTAGATTATAAAAAAATCACTAATATTATAGAAAATTTAAAGTTAATTAACATTAATAGGTTAGTAATAACAGGTGGAGAACCTATGATAAGAAAAGATTTTTATAAAATT
>UQCY01000027.1 GCA_900539645.1 uncultured Clostridium sp.
TAAAATAAAACTAGAAACAGAGTGAGAAAGATTTGAAGACTTGTATATTTTTAAATGGTTCTATTTACGATTACGACGATATAAAAAAGAAGATAGAATCTGAGAATTACGATAATATAATTTGTGCGGATGGTGGTGCAAATCACGTATATAAAATGGGTATGACTCCAGGGTATATAATAGGTGATTTGGACTCGGTAAATCCAGAAATTGTAGAATACTACAAAGAGAAGGGTGTGGAATTTAAGAAATTCCCAGAGAAGAAGAATGAAACAGATTCAGAGCTTTGTATTATATTAGCCGATATGATTGGCTCTAAGGAAGTGGATTTGTATGCAGCTCTTGGAGGTAGGATTGACCACACTTTAGCAAATGTGAAATTATTAGATTATATGAGAAGAAAGGGTATGGCTCCGAGGATTATAACTGAGGATGAGATACTTTATCTTGTTCATAATGGTAGTTTAAATGTTAAAGGTAATAAGGGAGATACTCTTTCTGTTATTCCTATTAGAGGGGATGCAGCAGGAATTAGCCTTTATAATTTAGAGTACCCACTTGATAATTTCACTATGGACTATGCTCAGCCTAGAGGAATATCTAATGTGATGCTTGGAGATGAGTGTACAGTAGAGATAAAAAATGGCTCAGCAATTGTTGTTCGCAATTTAAAAGAAGTATAAATATAGAAAAAAGAGGGAATAGCCAAAGTGCTCCAGGCTTCAGCGACACGCCCATTTTTGTAACACATTTATGTGTTGCGTGTCACTTGCAGATTGTCGCGTTTTTGGCTATATCCCTCTTCTTTTTTACGTTTATAAACTGGTTTAAATTTACGAAATAACAATTTCTGAGCCATTTTTATTCTTCATCGTCGTTTTCGTCAAGTTTGTTTCTTCTTTTGTTTGTTATGCTCATGCAGATTTCTAGTAGGATGTATGTTAGTATTCCTGTGAATAGTGCAGACATTATGAATGTAGCAACTATTTCCTGTTCAGTTTCTAGTGGTAATGTGAATGCGTTTAATAGCCCAACTATTAGACCTGCTATTAATGCTCCGATTGCATTTGTTTTGTTAGATGCTTTTATAGATCTTGACCATATTCCGTTTTTTATGCAGCTAAATAGTATGTATGCATCTAATGTTAAAAATGTTATGACTTCTCCTTCGATATGAGCTCCAGTTTTAGTATAGTTTGCGTATGCTACTTGTACTAATATAGATATTACAAGTAGTGAGAATGCAATCCAAACCCCATGGCTTTCTATTTTTAATAATTTTTGTTCTTGCATTTCGTCTAAATAATTTCTTTTAAATATATTTCTCATAAAATTTTCCTCCAATCATATTGCATTTATTTATATTTTCGTATTTCGCTTATTTATTTTTGAATAGACTTAAAAATAATTTTAAATCCAAATTTTATTCGCTATCCCAGAATAATTCGTCCAATGTTTTTCCGAGAACTTTGCAAATTTGTATGCATAGATTGATAGTAGGGTTGTAGTCACCTTTTTCTATTGCACTTATTGTCTGTCTAGTTACGCCGACTTTTTCTGCTAAGTCTTTCTGTGTCATATCTAAAGCTGCTCGAGCTGATTTTATTTTTAAATTTTTAGGCATTTGCTCACCTCATTTCTATCCTTATCTTTAGTTTAAATATAATATATATAATACAAAAAGTCAAATATATTTTACTTTTATATAAATAAATATTACTTTTAGATGTAAGAGAATTACAAAAAATATTTGGAAGTATTTGGAAAAATACAGAGATAAAAGGAAAAATTAAGATAATAAGTAAATGATATGTAAATAATATTTATAATATGTATATACAAAATAAGTGCAAAATATATCCAAAATAGTTTAAAGATGATATAATTAAGTAGATAGATTTTGAAATCTAAATTAAAATTAATAAAGTGAGGGTAAAATTATGAATAGACCAGACTCGATAATTTTTGATCTAGACGGAACAATGTGGGACACAAGAGATGATGTCGCAGAAATATGGAATGAAGTTTTTGAGAAGTATGGATTTGAAGCTAGTTTAACTGGCGAAATCGTCGCAAGTTATATGGGGATGCCTTACGATGAAGCAATGGAACAGATGTTAGGGCACATACCTGAAGAAACTAGAAAAATAATGATGGATGAGTGTGCAAGTATAGAAGCTCAGACAATAGATAGAAAAAAAGGTGGAAAAATATTCCCTAATGTAAAAGAAACTCTTGATGAGCTTGTTAAAGACTACAGATTATTTATAGTAAGTAACTGCCAGAAGGGATATATTGAAGCATTTTTAAGAATAAATGGACTTGAAAAATATTTTGAGGACACAGAAAATGCCGAAAATACAGGGCTTCAGAAAGGCGAAAATAATAAATTAGTGATAGAAAGAAATGATTTAAAAAATCCTGTATATGTAGGTGATACTCCAGGAGATGCGAGAAGTGCAAAATTTGTTGGAATACCGTTTATATATGCGGAATATGGATTTGATACAGTAGAGAAGTATGATGCAAAAATAGCTGATTTCTCAGAGTTATTAAAACTAGATATGTTTAACTAAGTAATAATGGCGATAATTTCTAAAAAAACTCCTTTAAAAGCTAGCCATCATTACTGAATTCCTCTCTAGGCGATCAAGTCGCATTGTCGAGTTCATTTCAGTAATAATGTCAAGCAAAAGGAGTTTTTTATAGAAAATTATCGCCATTTATTTTAGTTAAATACATCTGATGTTTGTAATATCAGAGAAGTCAGCTATTTTTTGCATTTGAAGTTAGACTAGAAAAGTCTATAATTCGTGGAATATAGGTTTCATTTTTTCGAATGTGCAGAATTTCTTAAAACCTATATCTCTAAGTTCTTGTTTTAATTCTTCTATGTGTGAGTTTGTTAGGTCTTTTTTGCAGTGAGAATCGCTGCCGATAGTCAAGATTTCTCCACCTAGTTCTAAGTATAGTTTTAGTATATCTTTTGATGGCATTAAGTCGTCTAAGTGATATTTTTTAGTAGAAGTATTCAATTCTATACCTTTTCCATCAGCTATAACGTATTTTAAAATCTTAGTTATAATCTCTTTATTCTCTACAAATGGGTTGTATCCATCTTTTTCGTCGTATCTTTTTAATAAATCTAAATGACCTAAAACAGAGTAGTTATGGAAATTCTGAACAAGATAGTATATATTTTCAAAGTATAGTCTATAATATTCCGCCTCAGTTTTTCCGTTCTGGAAACTATGATCCCAAAGTTCTTTATTGTCTATTTCGTGAACAGACATTATGATAAAATCAAAAGGATATTTTTTTAATAACTCCTCATATTGTGGAATTGTGTGCTTTTGAACACCAAATTCAAGCCCAGTTTTTATAGATATCTTGTCTTTGTATAGCTCCCTAACCCTATCTAATTCGGCAAAATATTTTTCAAAATCTACATTTAAAATCTTACCTTCAACTTCTTCTGGTTTTAAATCTTTTAAATCATATTTAACTCCATAATCTACATGGTCTGTAAAACAAATTTCTTTAATTCCAAGAGAAATAGCGTCCTTTACACATTCTTCCATTGGATATTCTGAGTCATCGCTAAATATTGTATGAGTGTGGTAATCGCAAAACATAGAAAGTCCTCCCTTTTTGTTAGTTTTCTAATTTTAATTATATCACCGCAAAAACTAAAATCAATCAAGATAAACGACAAATAGATTAAAAGTAAATTAAATCAAAACTAAACTTGATATATAGAAACTCTTAAGAAATTCTTTAAAATTATACAAACTCTATCTTTAAAATTATTCAATACAATATAATTAACAAAAGAGAGAAAGGAAGTTTGGGAGATGGAAAGGACTGAAAAGAAAAAATTAAAAAAGCCATTATCTATTTATATCAATAAAAAATATAGTAATAATAAAATTTCATCTAATAACTGCATACTGTTGTATAATTAAAGAGTAGAAATCATACGACAAAGGAGAAAAATTATGAACGCATATAACATATTAGTAGTTGAAGATGAAAAAGAAATAGCAGAGGCTGTTGAAATATATTTATTAAATCAGGGATACAATGTTTTTAAGGCTTTCAACGGAATGGAAGGCCTTAAGGTTTTAGAAAATGAAGAAATACATTTAGCAATCGTGGATATAATGATGCCTGTAATGGACGGAATAACATTCACTATGAAAGCTAGAGAAAATCACAATTTCCCTATAATAATGCTTTCAGCAAAATCTGAAGAAGTAGATAAGATAATAGGACTAAACATAGGAGCAGATGATTACGTTACAAAACCTTTCAAACCTCTTGAACTTTTAGCTAGAGTAAATTCTCAGCTAAGAAGATACACAAAATATATGAACATTCAAAAGGCGAGTAAAGCAGAAATTGAAGCTGTGAATGAAAACATATATACAATAGGAGGGCTTGAGTTAAACGACGACACAAAAGAGGTTTCTGTCGACGGAAATCCAGTAAGACTGACTCCAATAGAATTTAAGATTTTAGGATTACTTATAAAAAATCCTGGCAGAGTATTTCCAGCAGAAGAAATTTACGAAAGAGTTTGGAATGAGGCTGCAATAAATACAGATACTGTAATGGTACATGTAAGAAATATAAGAGAAAAAATAGAATTGGATCCGAAAAATCCAAGATACTTAAAGGTGGTGTGGGGAGTTGGATACAAAATTGAAAAAATCTAGAGATGATAAATCAAATAAAATACTGGCAAATATAGTAGTACTTATAGTGTTGTTAATTTCCTCATTGGGAATGTTGACGACGTATAGAAATATATCGGATAAATTTACAGTAGAAGAACAGGTTTTAAATAGTGAAACAGGAGCAGACTACTTCTTAGGTCAGATTTATCCAATGTATTGGGATTTGAAGAATGCAACTGAGAATAAAGCAAACCCTTCAGATGTCTTCTTAACAGAAGATGCAATAAAAAATGCTCTTGAAAATGCAGATATAGATTTAGGTACTCCAGAAGAATTGACAGATGCAATAAATGAAAATGGAGATGTAATACTGAATAAAGAAGCTATTAAAGAGGATTTTAATGAAGCGTTCGAAAATGATATGGATTACGCTGAAATAGCTCTAAATGCAGCTAACAAACCTGTAAAGTACAACGTATTCAATAAAGAAAATAAAAAGACAATCGGAAACGAAAAAAACGACTTAGAATTTATCAAAAATAAATCTTTAGCTCAACTAGGTTCAGGAATGGAAGAGTATCAGGTTAAAGAAAGAATGGATGAAATAAATAGAAAATATTTATTCTACATGGTTTTAGACTTTGATAAAGATGGAAATTATAGCTTTAAAGCACTTCATGGGATAGATGCAGATAAATGCCAGACTGTTATGGACAACACAGTACAAAGCTGGAATGTAAGA
Source organism: uncultured Clostridium sp. (assembly GCA_900539645.1). Taxonomy (GTDB): domain Bacteria; phylum Bacillota; class Clostridia; order Peptostreptococcales; family Peptostreptococcaceae; genus Peptacetobacter. The sequence goes on from UQCY01000027.1 coordinate 5,422, forward strand.
AGTGCAAATTTATATAAAAAATATACAGATGGATCTTTAAAATATAAATTGCCTCCTATAAAAAATGCAACATTTACAATAGGATTAACAAAAGAAGGAGCAACTCAAATAGTTAATGCTCCATATAATTCAAGTATAAATAACTACAATGGAATTTACCATCTTCTATCAGGAGATAAGATGCATACATTAGGACAGATGACTATGGTAGCTGTTTTAATAATGTGTGTATACGCTTTAGTAGGATTCCTACTACCAAATTCAATAAGAAATGATGTATTTGCAATGGGTAGCGTGATAAAAGTGCCTATAGAAGTAATAGTGATACTTGTATCTTTAATAGCTTCAGCATTTGTAGCTATAAACCCATTACAGCTTATAGATATTAGCACATCGGATTCATTAGAAAATCTACTTATGCAGATGCTTCCTATATCAGCGACAACAGCTTCGTGGGGAGTAGTGATAGGAAATTTAGGATATTGGATGATATTATTTGCACTATGCTTAATGGGTGGTATATATTTAAGAGATATGATTGCTAAGGGCGATAGAAAAGTAATATTCAATTCTTGCATAACAGTTAGAGTTGTGAAATGGATGATTTCAAAGGTTAAAAAGTTCTTTAGTTGGATGAATAATCTAGATTTAAAAGATGGATATGAAAAATTCATATTAGCAGCATTGGGAGTAAACTTCCTAGCGATAACAATTTGTTCTTCAATTTGGGGATTTGGTATAATCACAGGAGCAATATATTCAGTGATACTTTATGGATTAATTAAGAAAAAATTTGGCAAAGTATTAGAAGACTACAACAAGCTAGAAACAATAACTGAAGATATAGCAAATGGTGATTTTGGATCAGTGCCAGAAGAAGATTTAGGAGTATTCAATCCAATAAAAGAAAACCTAGAAAATATAGAAAAAGGTTTCAGTGCAGCAGTTAGTGAAGAAGTTAAGAGCCAGAAGATGAAAACTGAGCTTATAACTAATGTTTCACACGATTTAAAAACTCCACTTACTTCAATAATCACTTATGTTGACCTTCTTAAAAAAGAGGGAATAACAGAAGAAGAAAGACAGAAATATCTTGATACAATAGAAAAAAAATCAAATAGATTAAAATTTCTTATCGAAGACTTATTTGAAGTGAGCAAGGCTACAAGCGGAAATGTTACAATGAATCCTATGAAGGTTGACGTTGTATCTTTAATAAAACAGACTTTAGTAGAGCTTGAGGATAAATTAAATGCAGCTCACTTAGAGGTTAGGGGCAATTTCCCAGAAGAAAAGGTAATACTAGAATTAGATAGTATGAGAACTTTCCGTATATTCTCAAATCTAATATCTAATATATCAAAATACTCAATGCCATATACTAGAGTGTATATAAATGTTAAGAGAGATGCAGAAAATACAGAGATAGAGTTTAAGAATATTTCAGCAGAGGAATTAAACTGCGATGTTGAAAATCTAACAGAAAGATTTGTTAGAGGGGATAAATCGAGAAATACTGAGGGAAGTGGACTTGGGCTTGCAATAGCTAAGAGCTTCACAGAGCTTCAGGACGGTAAGATGAAGGTAAGCTCAGATGGAGATTTATTTAAGGTAGTGCTTACTTTTAAGAATGAGAGAAATTTAAAGAAAGAAGAAAGTAAGCAGGAAAGTAAAAATTAAATAAGTTGTTTTAGAAAAGTAGGATGGCGATTATCGAATAAGTGATGAGCTTTGAGAGATAATTTGTTCATCCTACTTTTTATTATATAATTAAAAATTTTGTATATGATATAATTAAAATGATAATCAAGCTAGAGTATTAAGAGGTGAAGAGTATGAAAGCAATAGATTTAACTTATACAATAAAAGAAGAAATGACAGTTTTTCCAGGTACAGAAATGCCAAAGTTAATTAACACAAGTAATTATGAAAAAGATGGTTTTAGGGAAACTTCTATTAGTATATATTCTCATGTAGGGACTCACATGGATCCACCAGCACATATATATCCAGATAGAACGACTTTAGACGAGTTTCCTGCGAGCCAGTTTATAGGAAAAGGACTTGTGATAGATTGTAGAGATTTAAATGAAGGCGAGGATATTACATTAGACTGTATTTTGAAATACGGTAAAAAAGCTGAGAAAGTTGATTTTTTATTGTTCAACACTGGTTGGGATAAATATTGGGGAACTGATAAATATTTTGGAGATTATCCATGTGTGAACGATGAAGTTTTAGATTATGTGCTTAATGGAAATTATAAAGGAATTGGATTTGATACGATAGGGATAGATCCTGTTTCAGATGAAAAACTTACAAGACATAAGAAGTTGTTTAAAGATAAGGATATTGTAAATATTGAAAATCTAAAAAATCTTGAACTTTGTGGAGATAAAATTTTTAATTTTAGTTGTTGTCCGTTAAAAGTAGAAAATAGCGATGGTGCACCAGTTAGGGCGGTTGCTTGGTTTGAGTAGGGATATATAAAGGATTAAATTTGTATGGTGTAAAACATAAAAAAGAGCTTAATCTTATATGGAGATAAAAGCTCTTTTTTATTTATGATTATTAAATTGGTGATCAAATTTATTATGCTAAGAAACATTCTATAGGTTCAAATCCTTCTTCATCTATAGCTTCCATTAAAATTTCATCAGTTATTGATTCTTCTACGTCAACAGTTGCAGATTTGTCCTCTAAGCTAACTTCTAATACTTCTACACCATCTATAGCAGAAAGTGCTTCAGTTATTCTATTTACACAGTGCTGGCATCCCATGCCATCTATTTTTATTATTTTTTTCATATATTTATCCTCCAAGTTTTAATACTTAATATACCTAGTAGGGGTATAAATCACTATAATTTGATTATATGTTTGTTAGTCAATAAAGTCAATATGGTATTGATTTTATTTTTTATTTGTGTTAATTTAATAATAGACAACTGAATTAGTTAAGATGTCTTCAGGGCAGGGTGAGATTCCCGACCGGCGGTATAGTCCGCGAGCGTTTCTTTAAGCGCAGGAATTGGCAGAAGTTCAATTCAGGATTTGGTGAAATTCCAAAACCGACAGTATAGTCTGGATGAGAGAAGATGTGTTAATAATTATCTATTAGTTAGATTTTTTATTATGCAAAATAAATCCTATTTAGGATATATTTTACATACTAATAATCAAAAGATATTTTTATAATAGAGAGTTACAACACCTGAAAGACACTTAGTCTATCAGGTGTTTTTTATTTTAAATTTTAGGAGTGATGAAAGATGATGGAAAGCAAGACAAAAACAATGACAAGGGTGGCAATGCTTAGTGCACTAGCATTTGCAGCGGTATTATTCATAAGAATACCAATGGTATTATTCTTAGAGTATGATCCAAAGAACGTAATTATAACAATAGGTGGATTTATTTGGGGACCATTCATGTCATTAATGGTAGCAGTAGTAACAGCGTTTATCGAATTTTTAACTATAAGTGAAGATGGAATAATAGGACTTGTAATGAATATAATTTCTATTTGTGCGTTTTCTTGTACTGCAGCTTTTATATACAAAAAAGATAGAACTTTAAGAGGTTCAATAATAGGTTTAGTATCTGGTACAATACTTCTTACAGTTGTAATGGTTTTATGGAACTACTTAGTAACACCAATATACATGGGAATTCCAAGAGCAGAAGTTGTAAAACTTTTAGTTCCAGCGATAATGCCGTTCAACTTAATAAAAGGTGGAATAGATTCAGCTATAATCTTATTAATATATAAACCAATAGTATCTGCACTTAGAAGAACTGTTCTAAAATCAGAAGCTAAAGATGCACCAAAAATGATAGTACATCCAGGTGTAATGGCTGTAGCAGTACTTGTAATAGTAACATGTGTAATGCTAGTACTAGCAATGAAAGGAATAATATAATATAGCAAAGAAGAGGGTATAGCAAAAACACTCCAGGCTTCGACGCCATGCCCATATATGTAACACATTTATATGTTGCATGGCGTCTGTAGATTGTCGTAGTTTTTGCTATAACCCTCTTCTTTTATACAATAAATTATTCCAACGAAAAACTTATGAAGAATGTAAATAGTTTACAAAAAAGGTTGCTACAAATTTTGTAACAACCTTTTTCTGTATAATTAAATTTTATTAAGTTTAAATTTGTTTTTAGCTTAACCTGTAAGTAAGTATATAAGATGAAGCCTGGAGCAAGGAGCAGTTACACTCTTGCCCTTTCTCTTATATTCTCTCTATTACTACTGCTGTCCCAGATACTGTTACCATTAGCATTCCATTGTCAGCACCTAGTACTTCATAGTCTGTGTCAACTCCAACAACTGCATTTGCACCTTTTGCAGCTGCTCTTCCTTCTAATTCTTCAAGAGCTTTTTCTCTGGCATTTTTTAATTCGTCTTCGTAAGAATTTGATCTTCCACCGAATATATTAGATAATCCAGCTGCAAAGTCTTTGAAGAAGTTAACCCCTGAAACAACTTCTCCGTAAGTTATTCCTTTATACTCAACTATTTTGTATCCCTCTACTGATGGTGTTGTAGTTACTATCATAATCTTGTCCCCCTTTTATAGGTAAAATTTATTTTGATTTTAACCAAATTATATTAATTTTGGTTTATTTATATATTCTATGGAAAGAAGAAAATTCCTTTGGAAATTTAGATAAAATTTAAATTTATTTTCTTGACATAAAAAAAGATTGCTTGTATGATAAAAATATAGAAAATTTTAAATTGTAAATCCTAAGACTGGAGAGAGTAGTCGAGTTGAGTTTGATACAGAGAGTTGCAAGTAGCTGAGATTGCAGCATAAATAGATTCGGTGAATGGGTCCACGAGGAGATAGGTGAATTATAGTAGCCGAACCGTCACTGCACGTTACGCAGTTTGAGAGATACACGATAAGTGTATAATTTAGGTGGTACCGCGGTAATATCGTCCTAGTGTTTTTTAACACGAGGGCGTTTTTTTATTGGAAAAATTAATTTTAGGAGGATATTATGAACAAGATAGGAATAATAGGTGCAATGGAAGAAGAAGTAGCATTACTTCTTGAAAAAATAGAATTAGAAGAAAAAGTAGATAAAGCAGGACTTGAGTTCTACGTTGGAAAATTAAGAGGAAAAGACGTAATAGTTGTTAAATGTGGAGTTGGGAAAGTAAATTCTGCTATGTGTACTCAGATATTAATAAGCGAATTTGGTGCAGAAGCTCTTGTTAATATAGGTGTTGCAGGTGCATTAAATGACGAATTAGACGTAAATGATATAGTAATTTCAACAGATGCAATAGAATACGATATGGATGCATCAGCATTTGGTGATCCAAAAGGTACTATACCAAGAATGGATTGCTCAGAATTTAAAGCTGATGAAAGATTAATAAATGCAGCTTTTGATGCAGCAGTTAAAGAAAATAAAGGACACAATGTTATGAAAGGTAGAATAGCTACTGGAGATTTATTCGTTGCAGATATGGAAACTAAAAACGAATTAGTAAACGACTTCGGTGGATTCTGCTGTGAAATGGAAGGAGCTGCAATGGCTCATGTTTGCTACTTAAACAAAACTCCATACGTTATAATAAGAGCTATGTCTGATAAAGCGGACGGAAGTGCAGATGTTACTTTTGAAGAATTCTCTAAAAAAGCTGCTATTACTTCAGCAAATATAGTTATGGATATGCTTGAAACAGTATAATTTTAAAATTTGAAAATATATAAGTCTAAAATAGAAAGAGGGATTACGATGAGCGAAAAAAAGGTAATATTTAGTGGTGCTCAGCCATCAGGAAAAATGACATTAGGTAACTATCTAGGAGCAATAAAAAACTGGACAAAACTTCAGGACGAATACGAATGTTTATTTAGTGTTGTAGATTTACACGCTATAACAGTTCCTCAGGAGCCAAAAGTTCTTAGAGAAAATGCTAAAAAATTATTAGCTCAGTATATAGCTTGTGGACTAGATCCAGAAAAAAATATTATATTTATACAGTCACATGTTAAAGAACATCTTGAATTAATGTGGGTATTAAATACAATGACATACATGGGTGAGTTAAACAGAATGACTCAGTTCAAGGATAAAGCGCGGAAATCTGAAGCTAACTTAAATGCAGGTTTATTTACATATCCTGTTTTAATGGCAGCTGATATACTTCTTTACCAGACAGATTTAGTACCTGTTGGTGATGACCAGAAACAGCACCTTGAATTAGCTAGAGATTTAGCAAATAGATTTAACAATAGATATTCAGATACATTCAAAATACCAGAAGGATATTATCCAAAAGAAGCAGCAAGAGTAATGAGCTTACAGGATCCTACTAAAAAAATGAGTAAATCTGATGAAAATGTTAATGGATTTATACTTCTTGAAGACGATCCAGATACAATAAGAAGAAAAATTAAAAAATGCGTAACTGACTCTGAAGGTGTTGTAAGATATTCTCCAGAACAGCCAGGTATAAAAAATCTTCTTGATATATACTCAGCATTATCAGGAAAATCAATAGATGAGATAGTAAAAATGTACGAAGGTAAAGGATACGGAGAATTTAAAGCAGATACTGCTGAAGTTATAATAAGCGTATTAGAACCTATGAGACAGAAATACTTATCTCTATTAGAAGATAAAGAATATCTTGAAAAAATATACTGTGAAGGAGCTAAAAAAGCTGAAGCAAAAGCTAGAAAAACTCTTAGAAAAGTATACAAAAAAGTTGGTTTCTTAGAAAGAAAATATTAATAGATTGACGAATTTAATATTTTAATAGTAAAAAGAGGACTTGTTTTCGATTAAAATTTTTAACTGAATCAAGTCCTTATTTTTGTACATAGTTTTTGTAGAAAGTAAATTTGCGAAAAAAAATGAGCCATCGAAGCTCATCAAAAGGGTAAGGTTATTACTACTTTTGGGGAAAGTAGAATCAAAGATTAACAATTTATATTATATTTAGGTTAATCTGTTATTTTCAATCTATAAATAAATTATACAATTTAATTATAAAAGTGTCAATAAATTATCAAGAAAATGTTATAAAAAAATCAATGTCAAATATAAAAAACAAATAATAAAGTAATATGCTATTGTGATATAATAGAATATGTATAACTATGTATGAAAGTATAATAACTAAAAATAGGGGTGGTTTTTTGATATATGAGGTAATAATTGCCATTTTGATAGGTATTGACCAGGCGATAAAGTACGGAGTTTTAAATGTACTTAAAGAAAAAGGAAGTATACCTGTTATAGATGGTGTGTTTCATCTAACTTATGTAGAAAATAGAGGAGCAGCATTTGGAATGCTTCAGAATAACCAGATTATATTTGTGATAATAGCTGGACTTGCTACAGTAATCGGACTTTATTGGCTACATAAGAATAAGGAAAAAATAAACATAATTGGGAAAGCGTCTATTATAATGATTGTTTCTGGGGCAATAGGTAATTTAATAGACAGACTTAGACTGGGATTTGTTGTGGATTATTTTGATTTTAGAATAATTTGGCAGTATGTTTTTAATTTTGCCGATATTCTTGTTGTATGTGGAACAATATTGCTGTGCTTCTATATATGGAAGTATTCGGATTCGAAGGAGTAAATTAGAAACTGTGTTTAATAGGAGGTAAGATGTTAGATAATATAAATGAAGAAAAATTATCTGATGTTAGCTGCGAGGAGATAAGAGAATTTTTAGTAGAAGAAGACGAGGAAGGGGATAGACTAGATGTTTATCTTGCGGACCAGTTCGTCGATATGTCTAGGAGCTATATTCAGAAGATAATAAAAGATAAAAAGGTAACTGTAAACGGAAAAATTGAAAAAGCTAAATATCTTGTAAAAGAGGAAGATAAGATTGTGATAGAAATTCCAAAGCCTAAGGTTTTGGAGGTTGTACCACAGGATATACCAATAGAAATTGTATATGAGGATGATGATATTATAATAGTAAATAAACCTCAGGGGATGGTAGTTCATCCTGCGCCTGGAAACTACGAGGGTACTTTGGTTAACGCTATTTTATATCATTGTAAAGGAAATCTTTCTTCTATAAATGGTGTTATAAGACCGGGGATAGTACATAGAATTGATAAAGACACTTCTGGGATACTTATGATTGCAAAAAACAACAATGCACATAATTGTCTTGCTGAGCAGCTAAAGGATCACTCTATAACGAGAGAGTATGAATTTATCTGCCACGGTGTATTTAAAGAAGATAATGTTACAGTTGATAGACCAATAGGGAGAAATCCTAAAGATAGATTAAAGATGGCTATCGTTCCAAATGGAAAAAGAGCTGTGACTCATTTTGAGGTGATTGAAAGATTTAATGGATATACGCACGTCAGAGCTAGGCTTGAAACGGGAAGAACTCATCAGATAAGAGTACATGCGATGTCTATTAATCATCCACTTGTAGGGGATCCAGTGTACGGACCTAAAAATTCAAAGATAAAATTAAATGGTCAGGCACTTCATGCTAAAAAATTAGGATTTATACATCCTACGACAAAGGAATACATAGAATTTGATTCAGAGCTACCGGATTATTTCCAGAAGCTGTTGGAGAAATTAAGAAAATAATATAAGAAATTAATATTTAAGTAAGATTATTTGATTAAATATTTTCGGAATGGAGAGTTTGATATGATAGAAAAGGCTCAGTTAATGGATGAAAAAGCTATGGCGAGGGCTATAACTAGAATAAGTCATGAAATAATAGAAAAAAATAAGGGGATAGAAGACCTTGTTCTTGTTGGAGTAAAGACTAGAGGAATTCCTCTAGCTAAGAGAGTTCAGCTAAAAATAGAAGAAATAGAAGGTAAATTGCTACCAGTTGGCGATATAGATATAAGTAGATATAGAGATGATATAAGCGAAAGAAGAGTAGAAGGAAACTTAAGCGACGACAATACTTCTTTTGACATAGACAAAAAAACTGTTGTACTTATAGATGATGTTCTTTACACAGGAAGAACTGTAAGAGCAGCGTTAGACTATATAATAGATAATGGTAGACCTAAAGCAATACAGCTTGCTGTACTTGTTGACAGAGGACACAGAGAACTACCAATAAGAGCTGATTACGTAGGAAAAAACGTACCGACATCAAAAAATGAATTTATATCTGTAAAACTATCAGAAATTGATGGAGAAGACTCAGTAACAATCAATGAATAAAAAATGTAGCTGTTGCAATAATTTGCAACAGCTATTTTTTTGTATAGTTATTATAAATTTATCGCTTATATAGAGTGGCTAAATCAAAATTTACCGAATATCTATTTTAAGAGCAGCGAAGAGTATATAGACAAAATCTTCTCCAGGCTTCGACGTGTATGTGAGTAACATACCTTGTTGTATTTAAAATACACGTCTGCAGATTGTCGAGTGATTTTGTCTATATACTCATATGCTGTAGCTTATAAATAGCTTTGTAAAGTTTTGATTTAATCATCCTTTAGCAAGCTAGTAAATTTATAACATATTGAAACAAAAGGACTTGTTGAAAATATTACATCGGTTATCCGCAGGTTCTGCTCAAATCGAATTTTATAGGGATAATATCTAACTTAGTGGATTGAAGTGCATAGACAAAACTCTCTCGACAATCTGGAGACGTGAGGTTAATTTGCAACAGAACTATTTACTTGTACACACGTCGAAGCTGGAGAGGAGTTTGTCTATGTCTTCAATCCCTGAGAGAAATTAACGTATAAATTTTGATTTATCCACTATTATACAGATAGTAAATTTATAAAAGATTATAATAAGAAAAGAACTGTTGCAATTTATGCAACAGTCCCTCCATTTCCATTAGTTTAAAGGTATTAATATTTTTATCATAAATTTATCATCGTCATAGTCTATTACAACATCTCCATCATAAGCTTTTGCAGATGTTTCAATGCTTCTAATTCCAATTCCATGGACAAAGTTATCCTTTTTCTCTGTAATAAATCTACTTCCTGCTCTTTTTATCTTATTTGTTTTACTGTTTTCACAGTATATTACATAGTACCGTTTTATCTTATACGCCTCAAGTTTAATATATTTCTCTCCATTCTCAATCTTTTTGCAAGCTTCAATCGCATTATTTAGCACATTTGAGAAAATATTAGATATATCTGCGTTCTTCATGAAGCTCAAATCCTTAGAGTTTACATTGGTTTCAAAATTTATACCTTCTTTGATACAAACTTTTTTCTTTTCATTTAAAATTATATCTACTATAGCGTTTCCAGTACTTTTTACATCGTTGCTGTTATTTAATTGATCCTTCAACTCGTCTATATACTGCCTTGATTCTTCGCTATTTTGATTGAGATTACTTATATTTTCAAGGTGATTTTTCATATCGTGGTACAATTTTCTCACCTGCATCTGAGACTCTTCAAGGCTAGAATAGTATTCTTCTTGAAGTTTTATTTTGCTATTCATCAAATCTTTCTTTGCTCTTTCATCATTTTCCTTTTTAATCATAATAACTAGGTATATTGTCATTATTAGATTTAAGAAAATTAAATCCGGAAGTACCTGTATTTGTAGTAGATACCTTTCTGATGTTAATAAATCCCTATATATAAAGCCTATTTTACCTATAGAAATTATGTTTAGAAACTCTAAAACAAATAATATTATTACGTTCATCAGTAGTATATTTATTCCATATACATATACTCTGTTATTGTTTACCAATTTTTTTATAATCTTTACAATTCCAAGCATTAGTAGAAATACAAGAAAAGCGATTAATATAACAGAAAAATCAAACCAGTTCCATTCTTGTAAGCTCAATTTTGTGACCATGTCTGAAGAAAGAGAGTCCTTTTTCCAAATTATAAATAGTATTCTTGGAATTACCACGTCGCATATTAGTGAAAGGTATTTTGTAGTCATTACGAATAAGAAAGCTGATTTTATGCAACTTATATTGTATTCTTTTTTATATACCTTTGCTAAAAGTATTAAAAACGGTATATTGAACATCCACCTTACTACCGCATACCCCCTGATTTCCCCCATTGAAAGAAATCTTATCAAGAAATCTCTAAATACCATTTTTCTATACGGTATAAAACCACTTCCTGTATATATTTCCCATATTCTGATTTCCCTTACTAGTATGTATGTAATAGCTATCATAAAAAGCTGCACAGTTATATTTCTTTTTTTAGATATTTGTGAATCTCTTTTATATTCGACTACAGTGTTAAATATGAAAAATATATTAACTACACTAAATAGATATATAAATTCTCTAAACATTTTTTCCACTAATTACCACCGCCTAAGCGCCAGAAGAACTTTTCTTTGAGATCTTT
>UQCY01000028.1 GCA_900539645.1 uncultured Clostridium sp.
CACCTGGCATAACCGCTGTTGCTATTAATAATAACGAAACTATTACTGTCTGAAGTATAACTGCTTTTTCAGGTATACCAACAGAATTTACTTTTGTAAATTTATCTGGGAACATTCCCTTTGGCACAGATCCAAATAGCATTTTTATAGGTGAAGCTATGTATATTATTGTAGCTCCTAGCATTGAAAACGCTACTCCTCCAGCTATAAGTTTTACAAGCCAGTCTCCTATTCCTAGAAGTGCTGCAACCCTACCTATTGAATCAAGTATTCCAGTAGATGCTTGTATTTCTTCAGGTGGTAATATCATAGTAATTGCTATAGATCCTAGTATATATAATCCAGCAACTAAGACTGCTGATATTAATATAGCTTTTGGATAAGTCTTTTTAGGATTATCTATTTCTGTTATAAAGTTTGCTATAACCTCTGCTCCAGTGAATCCAAATATTATTCCTGATACAGCTACCAATGAATCTGCATTAAATTTTGGAGTCATAGTTGCAACAGTATATACTGAAGCCGAAGGCCGTTTTTTAAGAACAACTATTGCTATAAAAGCAAATGATATTAGTATTACAGATGGTATGAAAGAACCAAATGCTCCAAAACTAGTAAATATTTTTGAGCCACCCATTCCTTTCATACTCATCATAGATAGTAGCCAGAATATGACAACTGAAAATATCATTACTACTATTTTATTATCTGCAAGTTCTGGTCTCCCTATAAAATAACTTATATTTATAACAAAGAATGTCATAAAAGAAGCATACCAAAATATTTTAGATGTCCAATTTAGCCAAGCTGCCATAAATCCATATTTTTCTCCTAGAGCTTCTTTTACCCATACGTATAATCCCCCATCACTTTTATCCGAGAACCTATTTGCCAATTCTGCACATATAAGTGCTTGTGGAATAAAGAATAGTACTGCAAATATTAACCATGAAGGTATTGCAGCAAGACCTAATCCAAAAGATGATGCAGTCGATTTTGCAATCCATCTTATACCGTACAGAGTAGATATACTCATTAGAATTAAATCAAATAATTTAATTTTTTTAGCCATTTGAACACCTCTTATCTTTATTTTATTTATCTTTGTTTATAAGATAATTTATACACGAAATGAATTTTTTGATGTACTTATCTTTGTCAAATCCCTCTTTTTGTTTAGCTGCTATTGATATATATTCATGAGCTATACATTTAGTTATCTCATTAATTATCCCTATATTTTCTTTCTTTATATAGCCACCTTTAGAGAATTCCTCAAGACATTTTTCATTTCTGTATCCGAAATTAGCTAATTTTAAAAGTTCGTGCATTTCCTCCAAATCATCCTTAGAATCAACTTCAACTGGAAATATTTCATAATATTCTTTCATTATTTCCCCTATATTCTCATTTCCGCTAAAGAAAATATATTCAAAAGCTATTGGATGTTCAAATGCATTTTTGAAAAACACCTTCCATTCGACAATAAATTTTTCGTATTCATCATCATATTGTTTTATAGCCTCAAGAAACTCCTTATTATAGTTTTCTAGATATTGAATAGATGCAAAAGCTATCATATGATTAAGATTTTTAAAATAATTATATATAGTCGCACTATTATACCCAGCTATATCTGCAACTCTTCTTATAGTTACATGATCTGTTCCCTCTTCTTCCATTATCTTTTGTGTAGCTTCTATGAAATACATCATTTTTCTTTTTCTCTGTATTTCCTTATTTCTTTCTTTTATACTTTCCAAAACTGTCCCCTCCCCTTTGTCAATTGATTTTAGATTTTATAATTTATAATACCATATAATCATACTAAAATTAACATAAGGGTTAATTTTTTATGCTTCTGCTACATTTGTAGCTGTTTCAGCTTCTTTTTCTTTTAAACTTTCTCTATAATCTTTTGTTATTCTCTTCCAAATTAATACAAATACAACACCTGCAACAGCTAATGCTAGTAATATTCCAAAGAATACTTTGTATCCTAATACGCCCTGGAATTTATCTATACATTTACCTGCTATAATTGGCATTATTATTTCTGGGCTGTATCCTAACATCATAAGAGGCATTGTTACTGCACCAGTAACTTCAACAGGATAATCAGCTTCAGATAGTATAGCGAAATGCATTGCCTGAAGAGCATACATAGTTGTGTATATTAAAGCTATTGAAACTAATAGCATAAATATCATAGAAGGTTTTCCTGGTACTAAGATTAATCCTACTATACCTATTATCATTAATATGTAAGATATTATAACCATATTTGAAACACCTATTTTATCACCTATAACACCACTTCCCATACAACCTATTGGTCTACAGTACTGTGATAGATAACCTATTGCTGCTGAGATAACAGCTGTTGTTCCAAATGCTAATGATGCATATGGTGTTATGTAGTAGTAACTTATTATCATTGCATAAGACGGGAATATTATTAATGCTGCAACCCAAGTTGTAGGCATTTTTAATATCTTTTTAAGAGCTGCCCAGTCAAATACTGCTTTTTTGTCTTCTTTTTTAGTTCCATCTTCAACTTCTTTAAATAAGAACATTATTGCAACTGCAAGTACTAAGCATATAACTGAGTACACTATTATAACAGCAGATAAAGCCATTTTTTCACTCATTCTTTTTGAGAAGAATGCAAATATTGCTAGTACAAACATAGACTGTATTATGTTTGTTACACCTCTACCACCTTCAAAGAATCCAAATGCTTTTCCTTGTTCGTTTTCACTTGCTAGTGATCTAACAGCTTTTACAAGTGCACTCCAGAAAGTAAGAATTGAAGTTATTCCCCAAGCTGCATGTATTGCTAATAATACAGGATATGGAGGATATGTTAATAATGTAAATCCTAATAATCCAGTTGAAATAAGTGATATCATTAATAGATTTTTTGTTTTCCATCTATCTGCACAATAACCACCAAATACATAAGATATTAAACAACATACTCCATAAGCACTTCCTAATGTACCCATTTGAGTATTAGTTAATTTAAATGCTGCTAAAAAAGTATCATAATAATAATTTCTAAAGTACGGTAACGCATATATAAGCGCACCTGCTATTGAAAGAATTACCAATGTTGGCATATTCTTTTTTAATCTTCCTTCATTCATACAGTTTTTTACCTCCTCTTCGTTATGACTATATCATAACATAATCATGATTATATTACAAGCATGTTTTATTTTTTGATTAAGATTATTTTAATATAGATTATTTATTTCAATGTGTTTATTTTATATATGATGATTACTTTTTAGTACAAAATTTATTTTTCAGAATATATATATTCATCTTGAATATACATCAAATTTTAGTTTCAAAACTTTTTCAAAAAAACAAAAATACCATTTTAAAAGTCTATTATTATCTAACTCTTAAAACGGTATTTTCTATCTTTAATAAATTTATTCAAAAAAGATTAAAAGCCTGGATAAAATATCCAGGCCATATATACATATTTATTGTAAGTTTTCCTTAACTAATTTATTAATTAGTTTTCCGTCAGCTCTACCTTTTGTTTTAGGTTTTATAACTGACATTATTTTTCCCATATCCTTCATAGAAGTTGCTCCTACTTCAGATATAGTCTGTTTTACAATCTCATTTAGCTCTTCTTCGCTTAATTGTTGAGGTAGGTACTCTTTTAATACTTCTATTTCTGATCTAGTCTCTTCAACTAAATCTTCCCTTCCAGCATCTAGAAATTGTTCTAAACTGTCATTGCGCTGTTTTAGCTGTTTTGATATTATATCAATAATATCATCATCGTTCAATTCGATTCGTTTATCAACTTCTACTTGCTTTATTGAAGATCTTATTAAAGTTATAACTGATTTTCTCAATGTATCTTTGTTTTTCATTGAAGTCTTTAGATCTTCTTGTAATTTTTGTTTAAGGGTCATTTCCCCTCACCTCTTTGCTTTTATTTGCTACTATCTTTTAGCGTTTTTTCTTCTAGCTGCTTCAGCTTTTTTCTTACGTTTTACACTTGGTTTATCGTAGTGTTCTCTTTTTCTAACTTCAGACATTATGCCAGACATTGCACACTGACGTTTAAATCTTCTTAAAGCACTGTCTAATGATTCATTTTCTCTTACTCTAACTTCTGACATTCTTTTTCCCTCCCTCCGATAGCGCAATTATGCTGGGACTGTAACAACTGTTAAGGATTACAAACCTAACACTTAATCTAGTATAAACTAAATCTTTACTTTTATCAAGTATTTTTATTCCTAATCCGACATTTTTTTTAACATTTTTTTAAAATTACCCTAGCATCAATTTCGCCGAGATTGATATAGGAAAATACTCCTATTTTTCTTCTGCTTCGTAGTTAGGAAGTTTTTTACCTGCTAGTACATGGTAGTGTATGTGTTTAACTTCCTGACCACCATCTTCACCACAGTTATTTATTATTCTGAATCCAGTTTTATCGAATCCTTTTTCTTTAGCTATTGTGTTTATAGCGTTGTGTATATCAGCTATTATCCCCATTTCTTCTGCTGGCACGTCTAATATACTAGCGTAGTGTTTTTTAGGTATTACAAGTATATGATATGGCGCAACAGGATTAAGGTCGTTAAACGCTAATATTTTATCATCTTCATAAACTTTTGATGATGGTATTTCTCCATTTGCTATTTTACAGAATATACAATCCATAATTAATTCACCTCCGATTTGTTATCTTTATAAAATTCTACACTAAAATAAAAAATCCTTCTTTTTTCACCAAATTAATTGGCAAAATCAGAAGGATTTTATCTCTAGTTTATATTTTTTATTTTCTACTATATTAATACACCTTCAACATAGTCTTCTTTTATTCCTGTTATTTTTACTTTTCTTATCTGTCCAGAAATATCTTCTTCACTTGGAGCTTCAACTCTCATGTAGTTCATCGTAAGCCCTTCATAGTTTCCAGATTTAGTAGTTTCTTCAAATAAAACATCCATTTCTCTACCTATAAATTTTTCTGCAAATTTATCGAAATTATTTTTAGATAGAGATATAAGTTGTTCACTTCTCATGTGTTTTACCTGAGGATCTATCTGATTGTCCATCTTAGCCGCTGGAGTACCTTTTCTTGGAGAATATTTAAATATATGCATCTGTGCTAATTCTATATCCTTTAAGAATTCATAAGTCTGTTTAAATTCTTCATTAGTTTCTCCAGGGAATCCAACTATAACATCTGTAGTTATAGCAACATCCGGCATTTTTTCTCTTAATCTTTCTACTATTTCTCTATATTCAGCAGTAGTGTATCTTCTGTTCATTCTATCCAATGTAGCATCACATCCACTCTGTAGTGATAAATGGAAGTGAGGACAAACTTTATCCATCTTAGAAATTTCTTCTACAAACTCATCAGTAAATAATATTGGCTCAACTGAACTAGTTCTTATTCTTTCTATACCATCTATTTCATTTACAGCTTTTATAACATCTAATAATTTAACTTCTTTGTCCTTTATATCCTTACCATAAGATGCAACGTGTATTCCTGTAAGTACTACCTCTTTATAGCCCTTAGAAGCCAATAATTTAACTTCTTCGACTATATTATCAAGATCTCTACTTCTAACTCTTCCTCTCGCATAAGGAATTATACAATATGTACAGAATCTATCGCATCCATCCTGAATTTTCATAAACGCTCTAGTTCTACCATTAGTCTGAGTTATTTCTATCTCTTCAAATTCTTTTACCTTCATTATATCGTCTACTGTAGACACCTTATCATTGCATGTAACAGCCTCTACTTTTTCAACGATATGTCTTCTATCATTAGTACCCATAACTAAATTTACTTCTTCTATATCTAGTATCTCCTCTGGAGCAACCTGAGAATAACATCCTACAACAGCTATTACAGAGTTTGGGTTCTTTTTCTTAACTCTTCTTATATACTGTCTTGATTTTCTATCACTCATGTGAGTAACAGTACAAGTATTTATAACATAAACATCTGCATATTCTTCACTCTGAACGTGCTCATATCCAGCATGTTCAAATAATTCTATCATAGCTTCTGTTTCATACTGGTTTACTTTACATCCAAGTGTGTAAAAAGCAACTTTTTTCACTTATATTTCTCCTCCTAAATCACCTAATTCGTATTGTACAAGTGCTGAGGCTACAGTAGATGCAGTTTCTGTTCTAAGAATTCTAGGACCAAGAGTAACTACTTTTGCTCCATTTTCTTTAAGTGCATCTATTTCTTCGTCAGCAATTCCACCTTCTGGTCCTATAAATATACCTATACTTTCTATATCAAGCCCTCTTATCTCTTTAACTAAAGGTATATTTCTTTCGTCTTCATAAGGGCAAATATTGTAATCATTTCTCTTCATATCATCAAGAGCTTCTTTAAAACTTAAAACTCCTTTTAATGTAGGAATTTTTCCTCTTTTAGACTGTTTTGCAGCTTCATAGATGATTCTTTCCCATCTTTCAAGCTTTTTATCTTCTTTTTTGCCATCTACTTTGGCAACACTTCTCTTAGTATCTACTAGAATTATTTCATCAGTTCCAACTTCTGTTAATTTCTGAAGAATATACTCCATCTTAGGACCTTTTGGCATTCCCTGATATACTCTAACCCTTAACTTAGATTCTCTTTTTATATCCCTTTTGTCTATTATATCTAGACAAACTTCTTCCTTAGACATAGATTTTATTTCGCCAATATACTCGTTATCTTCTCCGTCACAGATTTCAAGTTTTTCGCCTTCTCTATATCTAAGAACTTTTGTTATATGCTTTACATCTTCACCTTCTATGATGCATGTATTTTCTTCTAAATTTATATTGTTCTTGTCTACAAAAAATCTATCCATAGTCCATGTCCAATCCATAATAATATCCTTTTAAAATAAAATTTATTCTATAAAACTTCTAATTGAGATTTATTTTTTTATTTTAGATACTATAGCAGACCATTCTCCTTTTCTGATAACTTCTACTATTTCAAATCCATTTTCTTCAAGACTTTCTACTACTTCATCTATTTTTGCAAGTATTATACCTGAAGATATAAACACAGCATCTTCTTTCATAAACTGCTGTACATCTTTAGCAAGTATTTTTATTATATCTGCTATTATATTAGCTACAACAACATCTGCTTTATCATGTATAACATCAGTTAAGTTTCCATGAAGTACTGTAACTTTATCTTCTACATTACTTTCTTTTACATTTTCTTTAGCAACTTCAACAGCTACTTCATCTAAATCAACTGCTGTAACATCGTTAGCACCTAATTTAGCAGCTGCTATTGCTAATATACCACTACCACAACCTATATCGAATACCTTAGCATCTGGAGTAACGTATTTTTCTAACTGGCATATACACATACTAGTTGTTTCGTGAGTACCTGTACCAAATGCCATACCTGGATCTAACTCTATAACTATATCCCCATCCTGTTCTTCGTATTCTTCCCAAGATGGTTTTATAACTATTTTTTCACCTACTTTTGTTGGTTTGTAGTATTTTTTCCAGTTGTTTGCCCAGTCTGCTTCATTAACTGTATCTAAAGACACACTTCCTTCCCCTGGATCTATACCAAAATCTTTAAGTGTTGATATTCTATGTCTTACATTTTCAACAAATTCTGGTACATTTTTTTCTTCAGATATATATGTTTTTATTTTTACGCAATCTTCTCCACTTTTGTTGAATACTTCTTCTTCAACATAATCCCAATCGTATTCGTGTTTTTTCTGGAATTTAAAGTCATTAGGGTCTTCTATCATAGCTCCTGCTGCTCCATTTTCATAAAGTATATTTGTTATAGCCTCAACTGCTTCTGTAGTTGTTCTAATTGTTACTTCTATCCAATTTCCCATTTTTCTAACCTCCATCTAAAAAATATTATTCTTTAAATTGACACATAGTCAAAATTTTCCATTTTACATTACCTTTTATTATATCATACTATATAACAATTTTTATCTATTATCTTTTCTTTCTAGAAAAAAAGGTTGTGCTACTAAATCTTCATAGCACAACCTTATAAAAACTAACTATCTTTTTTTCTTCTTAGATTTCTTCTTTTTGCCATCGTGTTTAGGCTTTCTAGCTTCTCTCTCTAATCTTTCCTTTTCTCTCTTGCCAGATAAGAAATAATCTAAAATACCAAATACTATCGCTGCAACCACAACAGTTATAAAGAAATTCATTATAGAACTTGCAAATATACCAGCACCTATCCCAGCTATGATACTCGCTCCTTTACCGTCACCTTTGCCTATAATATGGAATCCCTTCCAGTATTCAAGCACCATCGCTACAAACACTAACCCTAAAAGAACTCCACCCATGCTAGTAGTCTCATTATTTCTAAACTCAACTCCAGCAAAATTAACTACAAAATGCTTTAAAGTAAAAATAACTAGAGCTGCTAAAAATAACTTACCAAGCTCTACCCAATTTATACTAAAACCTTTCTTCTCTTCCATCTCAAATCTCCTTTTCATAAAAAATCATACCTAAAACTCAAAACTTTAAATCTAAAATTTTTCTCATTACAAAAAAATACCATATAATAACTAACTATTTCAAGATACTTTTTCTTTTTTATAATTTTACTAACTTAATTCCTATTCTCTTCATGAAAATAATTTTAAAAATTGCTGTTGTAATTATTTGTAGCAAAGCCTTTAGTTTTGCTCAAAGTTAAAATACTTCGACAATTTGGAGACGCTTTGCAACTATTAAATGTGTTACTAAAACTTTGCAAAGCGTCGAAGCCCGGAGAAGAATTTAACTTTGAGTAAAAACTAAAAAATAGGCTGCTACAAATATTGCAACAGCCTATTTAAAAATTATTTCTTTTTCTTTCCAAATAATCTATCTATTTTTTCCCCGAATGTGGCTTTTTTTTCGTGTTCTTTCGACCCACATTCACCTGCGAATTCTCTTAATAATTCTTTCTGTTTTTCAGATAACTTCTTAGGTACTTCTACATTAACCTTAACGTACTGATCACCCTTAGAATTACCTCTTAGACGTTTTATACCTCTATCTCTTAATCTAAATACTGTACCTGTCTGAGTACCTTCTGGTATAGTATATTTAACTTTACCATCAAGAGTTGGTACTTCTATCTCATCACCAAGTGCTGCCTGAACAAATGTTATAGGCATATCTATATAAATATCGTATCCATCTCTTCTGAATATTTCATGAGGAGTAACTTCTACTATTATATATAAATCTCCCTTTGGAGCTCCTGGTTCACCAAATTCACCCTGTCCAGCTAGTTTTATCATCTGACCATCATCTATACCTGCTGGTATATCAACCTCAATAGTCTTAGTTTTTCTTACACTACCTGTACCTTTACATTTAGAACATGGAGTATCTATTATTTCACCAGTACCATTACAATTTGGACAAGTCTTAGTACTTGCTATATTACCAAATGGAGTTCTCTGTACACTTCTAACTGTACCTGTACCATTACAGTTTGGACAAGTTTTCTTAGAAGTTCCTGGTTTTGCTCCTGTACCATGACATTCGCTACATTCTTCATTTCTAGTTACTTTTATTTCCTTTTTAACACCTTTTGCAGCTTCTTCAAATGTAACTCTTACTCTCTGTCTTATATCAGCACCTCTTACCGGACCTCTTCTTCTTGAGCCAGATCCTCCAAATCCGCCGAATCCGCCACCGAATATATCTCCAAATATATCTTCAAATCCGCCGAATCCACTGAAGTCACCCTGACCAAAGCCGCCAAAGCCACCTTGACCACCAAATCCTCCTTGACCATTTACGCCATCTGGACCAAACTGATCATATCTTTTTCTCTTTTCTTCATCTGATAATACTTCATATGCTTCATTTATTTCTTTGAATTTTTCTTCAGCTTCTTTATCACCTGGATTTCTATCTGGGTGATATTTCATAGCTAGTTTTCTATATGCTTTTTTAATTTCCTGAGCTGTTGCTGTCTTTTCAACACCAAGAAGTTCATAATAATCTCTTTTACTACTCAACCTGTGACACCGCCTTTTCCTTTCTCAAACTTTCTACAATAAAACAATAGCTTGTAGAATATTTAAAACTACAAGCTATCATTCATACTTTATAATTCTACTTTAATATCTTACTTTATTCACAGGTCAATTACAAGCTATATAGTCTTTTTTCCTGGAATAATCACATTCAGTTATTTAATACTAAAGGTTAGATATTATTTATCTTCATCTACTTCTTTGAAGTCTGCATCGTATACATTGTCATTATTTGAAGATGATCCTTCATTTGCCTGTTCAGCACCTGCCTGCTGCTGAGCCTGCTGTGCCTGCTGATACATTACTTCAGATACTTTCTGGAATTTCTGCATTAATTCATCTATAGCATTTTTGATTTCTTCTGCTGATGCATCTTCTTTATCTTTTACAGATTTTACGTTTTCTATTGCTTTTTCTATTTCAGCTTTATCATCAGCACTTATTTTGTCTTCAACTTCTTTTAAAGTTTTTTCAGTCTGATATACTGTTGATTCAGCCTGGTTAACTGCTTCTATTTTTTCTTTTTTAGCTTTATCTGCTTCTGCATTCATTTCAGCTTCTTTAACTTTTCTTTCTATTTCTTCTTCAGATAAGTTAGTGTTAGAAGTTATAGTTATTTTCTGTTCTTTTCCAGTTCCTAAATCTTTAGCTGTAACATGAACTATACCATTAGCATCTATATCGAATGTAACTTCTATCTGAGGGATTCCTCTCATTGCTGGTGGTATATCAGTTAACTGGAATCTACCTAATGTAGTATTGTCATAAGCCATACTTCTTTCACCCTGAAGTACATGTATATCAACAGCTGTCTGGTTATCTGCTGCAGTTGAGAATATCTGAGATTTTTTAGTTGGTATTGTTGTATTTCTTTCTATTATCTTAGTGAATACATTACCTAATGTTTCTATACCTAATGATAATGGAGTTACGTCTAATAATAATAAGTCGTTAACTTCACCAGTTAATACACCTGCCTGTATTGAAGCACCAGCTGCAACACATTCGTCTGGGTTTATACCTTTGTGAGGTTCTTTTCCTATGAATTTCTTAACAGCTTCCTGAACTGCTGGTATTCTTGTAGAACCACCAACTAATAATACGTCATCTATTTCAGAAACTGATATTCCTGCATCTGATATAGCTCTCTTCATTGGTTCCATAGTTTTTTCAACTAATCCTGCTGTTAATTCTTCAAATTTAGCTCTTGATAAATCTACGTTTAAGTGTTTTGGACCTTCTGCAGTTGCTGTTATGAATGGAAGGTTTATATTTGTACTCATTGTTGAAGATAATTCTTTTTTAGCTTTTTCAGCAGCTTCTTTTAATCTCTGAAGAGCCATCTTGTCATTTCTTAAATCAACACCTTCAGCTTTTTTGAATTCTTCTGCTAAGTAGTCTATTACTATTTTATCGAAGTCATCTCCACCTAATCTGTTGTTACCAGCTGTAGCTAAAACTTCGAAAGTACCATCACCTATTTCAAGTAATGAAACGTCGAATGTACCTCCACCTAAGTCGAATACTAATATTTTTTTATCCTGATCTAATTTATCCATACCGTAAGCAAGTGATGCTGCTGTTGGTTCATTTATTATTCTCTTAACTTCAAGTCCTGCTATTCTACCAGCATCTTTAGTTGCCTGTCTCTGAGCATCTGTGAAGTATGCTGGAACAGTTATAACTGCTTCTGTTACTTTTTCACCTAAGTAGCTTTCTGCATCAGATTTTAATTTCTGAAGTATTATTGCTGATATTTCCTGTGGTGAATAATCTTTTCCATCTATATTTACTTTGTAGTCAGTACCCATATGAGTTTTTATTGAGCTTACAGTTCTATCTGCATTTGTTACTGCCTGTCTTTTTGCTGGTTCCCCAACTATTCTTTCTCCATCTTTAGTGAAAGCTACTACTGAAGGAGTAGTTCTCATACCTTCTGAGTTTGGTATTATCTGTGGTTCTCCACCTTCTAATACTGCTACACATGAGTTTGTTGTACCTAAGTCTATACCTATTACCTTTGCCATTTTAATTTCCTCCTTTATGATTATAAATCATATTATGATTTGTAATTTACCTTTTCATTTAATTAATTTATTTGCTATTTACTAGCAAGAAACTTTTACCATAGTTGCTCTTACAACCTTTTCATTTAATTTATATCCTTTTTGTAGCACATCTACAACCTTACCAGGTTCTACGCCACATATATGATCCTGCATAACTGCCTGATGGAAGTTTGGATCGAAAGGCTCATCTTCAGCTGGTATTTCTTTAAGACCAAATTTACCAAGAGTATCTAAAAGCTGTTTTAAAACTAGCTCAACACCCTGATAAACTGCTGTACCTTTATCTGCTGAATCTAAAGCTCTTTCCATATTGTCTATAACAGGAATAAGTTCTGCCATTATTTTTTCATTGGCAAATATTCCTATATTTTCTTTTTCTTCATTAGTTCTTCTTCTATAGTTTGCATATTCAGCTTGAAGCCTCTGATATTTATCATTCATATCAGCTATTTCATCTTTTAATTTTTTTTCTTCAAGTTTAGCATTTATATCTGTTACGTTTTCTGCTTCACCTTCTATCTCTTCATTAGAAACATTTACTTCTTCATTCTGAGCTTCCTCAGCCGTTTTAGTATCTTTTTTTTCCTCGTTTATACCTTTATTATTTTCCAAGACATACACCCCTCAGTCCGTCAGCTTTTTGCTGTTTTATTTCTTTTTATTTAGTAAAATGCTCATATAATTTATTATTGAGCAAACTCTAGCGTAATCCATTCTTGTAGGTCCTATAAAGCTTATCTTTCCTAATGTATTATTATCTACATTATATGTAGCTGTTACGACACTACAATCTTTTTCAAGACCTTTTCCATTTTCATTACCTATTAGGATATTTAAGTTATCCTTTTGAATACCCTTCTGTTTAATAAGATCTGTAACGGCATCTTTTTCTTCTACTAGATTTAAAAATTCTCTAGCTTTTATTATGTCGTTAAACTCAGGATAATTGAAAATGTTTGTAGCTCCATTTAATGTAAGTGAATAATCATCATCTGACTCTTCACCATTTAGAACATCTATTAATGTATCGACTATCATTGAAAACTCACCAATCTGATATTTTACATATGATATAAAGTTTTCATCTAAGTCAGCTACACTCTTTCCAGCAAGTCTTTTTGTTAAGCTATCTGATATAAGATTTAGCTTAGCCTGTTCAATATTTTCTCTTACTGGTATGTTTGCTTTCTTTACATCACCTTTTTCTGAAACTACTATTAAAAGTATCTCGTTTTCATTTAAGTTTACCAACTGTATATATTTTATTACGTTGTTTGCTATACTCTTTGTAATAGCTACTGTAGTATAATTGGTTAATTTTGATAACATCTTTGATGTTTCATGAATTAAACCATTTATATTGTCTATATTGTTTTGCATACAGTTTTCAATTAATCTTTTTTCTTCATCAGTAAGCTCTCCCTTGCTCATTAAAGAATCAACATATAATCTATATCCTTTAACTGAAGGAACACGACCTGCAGATGTGTGAGGCTGTATTAGATATCCTAGCTCTTCCAAATCCGCCATTTCATTTCTTATAGTCGCTGCACTAACTCCAAAATCATGTTTCTTTGAAATTGTTCTAGAACCGATAGCCTCTGCTGTATCAATATAATCTTTAACTATCGCTTTAAGTATATTTAATTTTCTCTCATTCAATTCCAAATTCATCACCTTCTTACTTTATTAGCACTCATCATTTAGGAGTGCTAAAAAGCTTATACTTATTTTATAACACCATTAGAATTTTTTGTCAACATCTTTTGAAAAACTTTTTGAAAAGTATTTTTGAACGCAAAAAAGAAATCCAATTATACTATAATCAGATTTCTTTATTGCAAATTCAATATTCTTTATATTAATTGTCCACCCATATCTAAGAGTGCTAATTTTTATATTCTTACTCTTCTCTAAGATAATATTTCTAAAAATACGCTATTGGATATTTCCCTTCCCTTTTGAGTTAGTTTTATATTTTCCTCATCTACAGTTAAAAGACCTCTCTCAACTAAATCCTCTACCTGTTTTTTATATTTATCACAGAATTCAACTCCAAATCTATTTTTAAAATCAATTCTATTAATTCCAGAGTTCATTCTTAACCCCATAAACACCATTTCTTCAATCATTTCCTCATTAGATAGATTTTCTACATTGACAATAGGTTTTTTACCACTTTCTATTTTTTCATGGTAATTATCTAAATTAGATTCATTAGTATATCTATCTCTTCCAAGATATCCAGCTGCACCTGCACCAAGTCCAAGGTAATTCTCACACTGCCAGTAGATTATATTGTGTCTACATTCTTTGCCTTCTTTAGAATAATTAGATATTTCGTACTGATTATATCCATTGTTTTTTAGATAGTTAATAGTGTATTCATACATCTCTATATCTCTATCCTCATCCATAAGTTCAAACTCATCTCTCTCGTACATATTAAAAAGCTCTGTACCTTCTTCAAGTATAAGAGAATACGCAGAAATATGCTCAGGGTTTAATGCTACAACTTTTTCCAAACTCTCCTTCCAATCATCCTCGGTTTGATTAGGTAGAGCAAACATAAGATCTATATTAATATTATCAAAACCTACATCTCTAGCTTCTTTAAAATTCTTCTCAAACTCCTCATAAGTATGAATTCTACCTATATAACTTAAATGATGATTTTGAACAGCTTGAAGACCTATACTCAACCTATTTATCCCACTTTTCTTGATAGCTTCTAACTTTTCTCTATCAATA
Source organism: uncultured Clostridium sp. (assembly GCA_900539645.1). Lineage (GTDB taxonomy): Bacteria > Bacillota > Clostridia > Peptostreptococcales > Peptostreptococcaceae > Peptacetobacter. The sequence goes on from UQCY01000028.1 coordinate 14,891, forward strand.
GTCCCTGGATTACACTCCATAGTAATCTCTGCATCATCAGAAATATTAAAACTATCTTTAACACACTTCATCAAACTCTCAATCTCATCACAAGATAAAATACTAGGAGTACCTCCACCAAAGAAAATAGTATCGACAACTCTATCAGAACATTCATCTAAATACATCTCAATTTCTTTCTTTAAATCATCTAAATATCTCTTCTTATCACATAAATTCATCCTAAATGAATTAAAATCGCAGTACTTACACTTCTTCACACAAAACGGAATATGTATATAAACTCCAAACATCAAACATTCCTCCTTTTAATAATTATTATTTTATACAATCTGAAGATGCATCGCAACACATAAATATGTTATACAAAATCAAAGCGATGCATCGAAGTCTGGAGATAAGATTATATTTGTTCTAAGCATAAAAAAAGAGATGCCTCTTTAAATAATCGAGACATCCCACATAATCAATTTAATTATATATTGCAGTATCCAACCACTCTATATTCAGCAGGTACTTCATATCCACTTGCATCAAATATCCATTTAGAATCCATAAGAGTTGTATCTACTATTAATCCGAAGTATAACATAACTATACCAGATGCTATTTTTCCTTCGTATTCGTCTTTTAATTCTTCTTTATCAACAGCAAGAACTATTTTACCACCGTCAACTATAAATCTCCATGGCTGTTTGTTAAGTGCTGAAGGAGCTAGTCTAGCATATGAGAATGCATCTAATAAAGCTCTTGTTTCTAGATCTTCTATATCTGCTGCCTGTCCCCATTTATCCATGAATACTATTTCTTCTATAGCTTTTCTATCTGATGCAGGTTCTGCTATTGCTTTTTCCATTTCTGACTGAGAATAGTTTTCTCCTGTTTTAGTAGCTTTTAAAACTTTTTTCTTAGCTTCGTCAGCATATCCAAATGCTACTAAAGCAACTAATTCTTTATCAGTTACTATTCCTATGTTTTCAAGTATTTTCTTTCCGTCTTCAAATGTTATCCAGCAAGAATCTATTTTTAATTCTACACCTTTTAATCTTGCATTTTCTGCTATATATCCAGCATTTTCTATATAATTATCTTTTTTATCTGAAAGTAAAAGCATGTAGTGTGGTGCATCTATAAGGAATCCATTATATCCAGCTAATCCTTCCATTTTATCATATACTTCACCTTTGTTGTAGAATTTTAATTCTGTTTCTATTCCAGGTACTAGAACTTTAGCTGTTTCAATATATTTTTTTATTTCGTCTAAGTTTTTAGCTTCAACTTCTTTTTCTTTAAAACTTCTAACTGATTTTGAGTTCATTATTAAATTCTTATAATCCATCATTTTGTACTCTCCTTCTACCGACAAATAAATAATCTAATTTAAAAAGCCGATACATATTAATTAATTCTTTATGTTCATTATATACCCTTTTCACTATAATTCAAACCGACTTTTTTAATTTTTTAAATTTTTTATAA
>UQCY01000029.1 GCA_900539645.1 uncultured Clostridium sp.
TTTTTATAGTATTTTTTAACTCACTTTTTACTATTCCTAATTCTGTTTCATATCCCTCAAATTCCGATTTTCCTAGGTCTAGCTTTAATGCATATAAAATCTTTTCTTCATACTTATCAACAGTATCTCTCAATTTTATTAAAGCTTTTTTTCTATAATTTATATCAATAGGCTTTCCAGTTTTAAAGAATTCCTTCTGCTTCTCGACAACTTCTTTATATCTTTTCATTTCCTCACCTCTAAATTAACTTCTTAATACTATTATTATATTTATTCAAACAAAAAGAAAGGGGTTGCTGATTTTTTTCAACAACCCCTATTGATTTTTTATTTAGTTTTTATTATTTTCTTTTGGTGTTGCTTCTGGCTTTTGAGTTTCTCCACCTGAATTTCCTGTATTTCCTGCATTTCCGTCTGGTTTTTGAGTTTCTCCTCCACCATTATTTTCTGAGTTATTTTCTCCAGGATTCTGTGGTTCTGCTGGTTTTTCCTCTACAGGAGCAGTTCCTACAAATATAACACCATTCTGCTTTGGATAACTTGATGTTGCGATTTTTTCCTTTTTAATCTGTTTTCCATTTTTGTCCTTGTATATTCTATATGTTTCAACAACATATCCATTTCTACTAGCCTTGTCTACTTCTTCTTTACCTGCTGGTAAATCACTTTTTTCTATCTTCTGAAGTGTAGCCTGTGAAACAGATATAGTCTTAGTCTGTATTTCTATGTTCTGTTCATCTGCCTTGCTTCCAAATACCTGACATACTATTGATCCACCTGTTACATAGTTCTGAATATAGACATTATGTTTATATGGATTCTTAAATACAAAATCTGTTCCACTATCTGTAACAGTAGCATCTCTACCCATTCCAGCATAAGAAGAAGGTATTGTATGGTTTTTAACATTTACAATTTCCATTCCTGATTTAAGTGCTGCATTGTATAAAGTCGATGATACCTGACATACTCCACCACCTAGATCTTCCTGCATTTCTCCCTGTACTATAACAGGCGCACTTTTATATCCATTGGCCTTATTTCTTTTTCCAACTATAGTATTGAAAGAGTATTCCTGACCTGGTTTTAAAATTACACCACTAGACGCATTTGTAGCTATTTTTATATTCTCTGTTCTATTATAGTTGTTCTTAAATGTAGTTACAGATGTTCCTAGAGCTTTATCCATACCTTCAAGGTCTGACTTTTTTATCTTAGGCTCATCAAGCTTAACAACAGCTTCAGTCTTAAATTTATTTGCAGATAACCGCTTTTCAATAGCCTTATTTGTTTCAGCTTCATTAAGGACTACTCCATTCTTTTCTGGAACTATAGTTATCTTGTCATTATCTGTGTTTATTTTTGCATTTTCTTTTTCTCTATCGACATCTTTTCTAATTTTATCAAGTTCTTCTTTTGCCTTAGCTTTATCGTATTCTATTGCCACACGTACATTAGTTTCGTGTCCCATCATAGATTTAGCCATATCGAACATATTAGAAAATATATTTCCACTTCTATCAACTTTGTATGCATTTTCAACTGTCTTATTTATGTCATATTCAAAGTTTAGCTCATCTAAATTAAGTTTCCAACTTCTTTCCTCGCTGCTTAGTGTAAACTCATTAGTATCAAATACCTTTATTTTATTTTTTGCCTCTTCTTTTGTCATTCCTCCAACATTTATCCCATTTACTATTACGTTTTCAGCTATTTTATCGCTTTTTACTTTTGAAAACATAAATCCTACTGTTCCCAGAACAACAACCAATAAGGCTATTAATGCTACTTTTATTTTTTTCGACATTAAATCTCTCCTTTTTGTTTATTTTCAGAGTACATCCCTTTACCTCTGAATTAGTTAAATACCTATTTTACTAGTTCTAATCTCCCTATTATATACGAACTAGTTTATTATTTTCGAAAGAATATACTGCACCACTATACATATCTACACAGTACAAGTCTTTACCTCTTAAGAACCCTTTATTACCTATAAAGAAGAAATATGTATTCTCCTTCTTATTTAGCATTTCACTTATTTTCTTATCACATTTAGAATATCTTTCTGCCTTATCAGAGTCAATTTCTTCCACTTTTTTATATACCCTTTTCTTCTTTTCTAATTCATTTTTTAGATTTTCTGTTGCGTCTTTTTTAGAAATAGCAAATTCAATTTCTCCATTTGTATTTAGTCTAAAGAAATTGGCATTATCAATATCTTTATATGATCTTTCTCCATCCTTGTATAAATATAGCTTTTTATTTTCTGCATTTATAAGAACTTCATTTATTCTTTTACCATCTTTAAGTATTTCTGCATAATAGTATTTTTCTCCATTTACCATCTGTGGTAGAGGACTTACTGTTATTCCTTCTGGCTCTATATCAGCTGCCTTACAGTATATATTTTTTATATCATCCGATCCTAAAGTGTACTCATCTAATTTTTTCTGATAATCCTTTAGAATTTTTTCGACTTTTTCATCATCAGGATAGTATTTTTTTACATATTCCATATATTCTGTTGCAACTTGGTAATTTCCACCCTTTGCTGCCAAAGTAGCTTCCTGGATATAATAATCATACATTTTTTCTATACATTCTTTTTTATTCTCTTCAGCCTTTTTATAGTACTTTTTATCCTTTTCAAGCACTTTTTCATAGTTTTCGATAGCCTGAGAATACTGGAATTTCTTTTGATATTCGTATCCCTGTTCATATAACATTCTAGAATCGTATATAAACTCTATGTCTTGTCTATATTCTTCTGTTCCAACTTCCATTCCCTGTAATGCTGAAATAGTATCCACAAATGATTTGGCTGTTTCATAATCTATACTTCCATCACTATACATATCAGCTGCCTTTTTACACTGCTCTAACAATTTTTCGCTTTTAACAGTTATTCTATCTAAAGAATTGACCATATTGACAAATCCAGTAAATTTTTCTTTTGATATACTTCCTTTGAAAAAATCATCTCCGGTATTTTCTAAGAATTTATTTATTTTTCTAGAAAGTTTAGCATTAAATCTATCCATTTTTCCCTCTGAAAACTCTTTTTCTAGAGAAGAATAGTAATCTATTGCTATGGCATATTGTCTTGATTCTATATAATCCATCATATGATTTATTTCTGAATAGTATCTAAAATGATTCCATATAGCAAACACTAATAATATAGCTACAACTATTTTTATGATGCTAAATTTGCTTAGATTTTCAAACTTGGGTAGATTCCTCTTTTTCTTTTGTTTTTTCCTTTTTTTATAATCCGGCTCTTTCTCACCGAAATCATTCACCCATCCATCAATTTTCATAAAACTTCCCCTTTTATAAACAATCTATAAAAAAAATAAAACACAGTAACAACTGTGTTTATTTTTATATATACAATTGCATTTTTATCGAGCAAATAAATATCTGGTATTTATAAAATATATATTTAATACTATGATACCTTTCTTCTGTATTCTCTTTCTGGTGTAGATACTGCAGGAGCGCTCTTTCTGCGAACTTTTTGTTTCGCAACTGCTTTCTTTTTAGTAGGTTTTCTAAATACTTTATCAGCATTTGCTAATACCATAAGTACACTTAATCCAAGTGCTACTAAAGTTGCTGGTATAATATACCACCAAAAGTCTGGAGTATTAGCACCTAAAAAAGCATTAATTACTCTTAATACAATAGCTGAAGCATAACATATTATGAATGACATAGCTGTATATTTTAGTATTTTTTTTAAACTTCTTTTTATTGTCTTAACTATTGAACCTGACTTTTTCAAGAACTCACCTCCATTGTATTTACTACATATATTTTAATTTACATAACATAGTTTAACTATATCAAAAAAAACGACTATTTGCAATAACTTTCACAATATTCTTCTATTCTTTAGATGCTTTTCCTGATATTTTTTCTGGTACAACTTTTATTATATCTGTTATTTTGAAAAGTTTTTCTATATATTTATTTCCATCTTCTATATAATCTGTTGAATATGTTTTTATTACTTCTTTTAATACCTTTCTTTTCTCTTCCTCATCTTCAACTATAGACGCATTTCCAAATACTACTACGCTTTTGTATCCAACAGTGAATTTATCTGGTACAAATTCGTAATCTGAAACTGCACTTACACAAACTTTGCTATTTTCATTTATGTTGTCGATTTTATGTCCTTTTTTTGAACAATGATAGTATATATTTCCATCTAAGAATACGTGGTTCATCGGAACTGCATACGGATACCCATTATCTACAGATATTGTAGATAAAAAACTCACATCTGAATTTTTTAATATTTCTATTCCTGCTAAACTTCCTTTATCTCTATCAACTCTTCTCATATCTCTGAACATCGAAGACCACTCCTTTTTTCATTTAATATTTTTTAGTTTTTATTTTATTACTCAGTTATATATATTCTATATATTTTGTATTTTTCCTTTTTTAAAAAGAATTATTTCTCTTTTTTGTATCATATTTCAAAAAATTCAAAAATAATTATTGACAGAATCTTTTTTTTAGATTATGATTAATACAAGTTAAAAATAATAAATTTTCAGTAAATTCTTTGACGAGGAAGAGTAACTGTTTTTAGGTTCAATACAGAGAGTTGACGTTGGTGAGAGTCAGCAAGAAGGAAAATAGTGAATGGGCCTTAGAGAACCGGATTGAAATATTTTTAAAGTAGACTCCGGCGTTTGGTGTACGTTACAACACACAGAATATGTTAGTATTCTTGCAGAGATGTATTTCTTGTATAATTTTACAAGATATACGAATTTAGGTGGCAACGCGAATTAATACTTCGTCCTATATATAGGGCGAAGTTTTTTTATTTTACGGAAAAGGAGGTGTAAACTATGGTATGAACTTTACTAGAAGATAATATCGAATCAGAATGGCGAAATAATAAATTTAAAATACTTGGAGGGAAATACAATGAAAGCAATAGCAAAAACAACAACAAATACAACAACAAAAGTGAATACAAGAAAAATGGTTCTAAACTCAATACTTCTTGCAATAGGTCTTATACTTCATCAGATTACACCTGCTCTAGGACTTCCTATGCAGCCAGACTTCGCACTACTTACAATGTTTATAGTAGTTTTAATAAATAGAAATGATTATAAAAGCTGCTTATTAGCAGGAATAGTTACTGGTGTATTTACAGCACTTACAACTAAATTCCCTGGTGGACAGCTTCCTAATGTTATAGATAAAATAATATCTGCAAACTTTGCATACTTACTAGTTTACATAATGTATAGCATACCATTCTTAAGAAAAATGGATATGAAAAAAGCAGGTAAAATAGTTTCTATATTCTTATTCCCACTAGGTACACTTGTAAGTGGATCTATCTTCCTACTTGCTGCTCAGTATATAGTTGGACTACCTGCAGGATTTAGCGTTCTTTTCATATCAGTTGTTATACCAGCAGTAGTTATTAACTTTGTTGCAGGTTTAGTACTTTACAATGTAATACTTCGTTGCATAAAATAATTTAGTTTAATAAGATATCAACTATTTTAAGTTTGAAATCCTCAATATAAAAAAGGATGTAAATAATGTCTTTTAATACAGATATTATTTACATCCTTTTTGTTTTACTTATTTAATCCGTCTTTGGCAAGTTGATCTGCCATCTCATTATATTTATCCCCTGTATGAGCAGCTACTTTTATAAAGCTAACATCTAGTTTATCCTTTATAGAGTTGTAGTAATCTCTATATTCAATAGTTCCCTTTTTATTAGCCTTCCATTTTCCTGTACACCACTTTTCTATTCCCTGATAGTCAAAATATATTACCAACTTTGGAATATTATTTTCTATACAGTAGTTCATAGCGTATTCAGATGCTTTAATTTCACCTGCTACATTTCTCATACTTAGATATTCTTCATCGTTTCCACCAAAGCTTTCTGTATGTATAACTTCTCTATTTTTTAGTACAACTACACCAGAGCCATACTTTTTAATTGAATGCTCATAGCTTCCATCGACATATGCTTCTATTGTATTTTCATCAACTTTTATTTCTTTTTTTATTCCGTTGACAAAGTTTTCAGCTTCTTCCATAGTTGGAAAGCTTTTAAACTCCGCCCCTTTAAATCCACTTATCTGTTTGCTACATTCAGTCCAAGTTAAAAACACACCTGTTTTATAACCTTTTCTTACCGCATAAAATTTCTTTTTAGCCAAACAAACACCTCCCATATTTTGTAATGGTTTTAAAATTATTAATAATTTGGTCTTTATACTTTTTCTATTCTAACAGTTTTTTGTTTTTATGTCATCGATTATTTTTGTGGAAGGTGTTTGCCGACTTACCTTGATTGCATAATTCTAAATTCTATTTAATAACATTCATTTAACTTTTCTTTTTTTGCTTTAGGCAATCTCATTTCTTTGTATACTGCCTTAATTTTTGTTTTGTATAATACTATAGCAATTATCATACAAGTTCCTTCTGCTAGTATTGCTGAATACCATATTCCTTCTCCACCAAGTATAGCTATCATTAAGTATAATGCTGCTAATATCAAGAAGAATCCTCTTCCTAAAGATACTACTGCTGCTATTCCAGGTCTTTCAACTGAAACGAAGAATGCTGATACTATTACGTTTATTCCCATGAATGCAAATGCATAAGAATAAATCTGAAGTACTCTTATAGCTTCTGTGAATATCGCTGTTTCTGTTGGATCTATAAATAATCCTACTATAAAGTCTGGTATAATGTGACATATTACAACAAATGCTGCTGATGCTATTACACCTGCTATAGCAGACATTTTAAACAGTTTTTTCATATTAGTAGAGTTCTCTGCTCCAAAGTAATAACTTACTAGTGGCTGCATACCCTGTGCTATACCCATCATTGTCATAAGTACCAATGTGTTTACATAGTTTATAATACTGTAATAAACTACACCCTGTTCACCTATGTATTTTATTATATTTAAGTTAAAAAGCATTACTACTATACCACAACTAAGTTCTGTTGTTGAATCTGGTATACCTATAAATGCTATTTTCTTCAATTCCGGGAAATCAAATTTAAATCTTGAGAAATTAAGTGTTGAATTTTTTCTAAAGAAGTGAACTAAGAAGAACACTGTTGAAAATACCTGTGATAATCCTGTTGCAATCGCTGCTCCCATTACGCCCCAATGGAATACCATTATGAATAAGTAATCAAGTACAACATTACTAAGTGCTGATATTATAACTCCACAAGTTGCTAAAACTGGAAATCCATCTGTTTTTATAATTACTTCAAGTGAATAAGACACCATAAAGAATCCATTGAATAGTACTATTATTCCAAGATAGTGTTTTACATAATCCATAGTTGAAGCAGTAGCACCTAACATCGTAGCTACTTTTTCTAAATTTAATAAAACTCCTCCCATTATTAATAATGAGAATATTATTATTACTACTGTATTCATAGTAAATATTTTATCAGCTGATTCTATATCTTTTTTACCAAGATATACAGCTATTATTGTAGATGCCCCTGTTGAGAACATCAGTGATAATGCGAATATAAAGTTTACAAAAGGCATTGAAATATTTACAGCAGCAAGTGCTGTTTCACCTACTCCTCTTGCAACGAATATACCGTCTACCATTGTATAAAGTGAGAAAACCCACATAGATACAACTGAAGGTATCATATACCTTAAAAATTTTGCCTTTAAGCTCATATTTTCATTTGATAACAATTTCGAATCCATTTTATATACTCTCCTCTCTTCTTATCTAAAATGATAAACTATGGTATAATACCATAGTCAAGAGGTTTTACAAAATTTTTCTATAATTTTTTTACAGGAATTTGTATTTCTGTTACAAATTCTTCTGGATTTCCCGTTTCATGTATATCAATTTTATATATTTCAAGAGGTCCACCTATCGCCTCTAAATTATTTTCTTTTATATATTTTTCTAATTTTTTTAAATGCTCGTGATTATATATATAATCACCTTTATAAGTAAATGTTACATAATACCCTTCTTCTAAAGTTATATTGTAAGTTTCCTCATCATCGTCTATTAAACAGAATACTGATTTAAATACATTGTTTAGTCCCTTTTTTAATGCTTCTTCAGAGAAAAATGATCCTATATTATTATTTCCTAGAATATCAAATCTTCCTTCGTACTCATTTTGAAGTCTTTGAACACAGAAGTCAAATTCCTCATCTCTAGTTATATTTGCATTTAATTCTATAGCTTTTCTTTTTTCAATATATTTTAATTCTATATTTTCAAAATCAGTTATTTCTTTAGACTCAGTTATTGCTTTTAATCTATTTATTATATTATTTTTTTGAGAATTTAATTCTTTAATTTTTGTTTCTGTTAATATAAGCTCCTCATTTAAAATTTCTTCTGTAGTTTTAAGATTTCTATTTTCTAGATATTCTTTTATCTTTTTCATAGAGAATCCAAGTGTTCTTAGCTCTTTTATAAGATTTAAACGGTATAAATCCTGTATGCTATACATCCTATATCCATTTGTATCTCTGTCTGGTTTTAAAATTCCTAAATCCTCATAGTACATAAGAGAGTCCTTGCTGAATCCGTATATTTTCGAAATCTCTCCTATTTTATAATAGTCTTTCATACTCATTCCTCCAATCCTTATACTTTTTCAATAATATTGCTAATTTATAATTACTTCTATCGTTGCACTCTGGTATTCCTCTTTTATTTCCCCAAAACTATATTCTAATTTTCTATTAAATATCGGCCCATCAAACACAACTGTGTGATATTCTCCATTTTCACCGCATAAATCTATTTCTATATTTTTTTCTTTAGCATATCTTTTGATATCCTCAATAGTTTCTCTATTTAATTCTCTTCCTAAAAAACTTTCATTCAAATAATTTAAATTAACCTTTTTAATAATTGCCTTAAATCCAGAGTCTATAAATCTTTCAACTGCTTCCTCTCTATTTATTTTTTCTAGTGGCATTATACATTCCATACCTACATTTTTACATCTTGTCCTATTCCAATTTAAGTGCTGCTCTATATCTATATCTCCAAATACGCAGATATTCACATCGCTTTCTTCTTTTATTCTTTTTAATGTCTTTTCAAATTCCTCTTCATAATTGTCTATTCTACAAAATACTGGATATACTTTTAATCCCAATACTTTTTCGTATTCTTCTATCATTTTTAAATTTATCCCATGAGTCCAAGAGTTCGTTTCTTTTACAGTTATAATTATTGAATCCGGAATGAATCCTTTTTCTTTCATCATATACAAAGACATCGCACAATCTTTTCCACCGCTAAACGATGTAACAAATTTTTTATCCATTTATAATCTCCTTCAATTATATTTTCATACTTTTAAATTTTGCTCTTGTTCATTTTTTATTATATAATATCAATCTCAATACTAACAACTTCATTTGTACCTCGATATATGTTATTATTGATTATATAAATTTTGAAAATATACTATTAAAAATCAATAAATCAAAAATTTTAGAAAGGAAATTACTATGGAAAAATTCAAATACGCTTTTGATAAAAATAAAAGATACCATACATGGAACTACTATTTAAGACAGACTTTTGGAGAAAAGATTTTTAAAGTTTCTCTAAATGCTGGATTTACTTGCCCTAATGTAGATGGAACTTTAGGATATGGTGGATGTATATACTGTAGTAGAGAGGGATCTGGGGATTTTGCAGGTAATCCAAACGATAACCTAAAAAAACAGTTTGAAGAAATAAAGGCTATGATGCTAAAAAAATGGCCAAACGCAAAATATATAGGATACTTCCAGGCATTTACAAATACTTATGCACCTCTAGAAGTATTAAAAGAAAGATATGAAACTGTGCTAGGATTTGAAGATGTTATAGGTCTTTCGATATCTACTAGACCTGACTGCTTGCCAGATGATGTTGTGGATTATTTAGCTGAATTAAACGAAAGAACTAATCTTTGGGTAGAGCTTGGACTTCAGACTATACACGATGAAACATCTGATATAATAAACAGAGGACATACATATCAAGATTTCTTAGATGGTTTTAAAAAATTAAAAGATAGAAATATAAAAACTGTTGTACATATAATAAATGGACTTCCTGGTGAGGATAAAGAAATGATGATGCAAACTGCAAAAGCTGTTGCAGATATGGGTGCAGATGGTATAAAAATACACCTTCTTCATATAATAAAAGATACTCCTCTGCGGGATTTCTTAAATAACGGAAAGATAACTCCTATGGAACAAGAAGAGTATATAAATTTAGTTTGTGATCAGCTTGAAATTTTACCAGAAGAAATGGTTATCCACAGACTTACTGGAGATGGTAAAAGAGATGAACTTCTAGCACCTCTTTGGAGTCTAAAAAAATGGGAAGTTCTTAACCGGATTGACGATGAAATGAAAAGAAGAGGAACTTTCCAGGGAAGTAAATATGTAAAACCAGATTACGATATATTTAAAAACTGCAAATAAAAATCAAAGGACAAGAGCATAAACACTCTTGTCCTAATTTTATTTATATATTATTTCTATTCTAAGTTTAATTTCTTTTCAAGTATGTAAGAAGTTATCATAAATAATACTACAGAAACTACACCGTAGAATACTAATGTGTATATTGATGATGCACTTAACATTGACATACTCTGTGGAGCTGTTAGTATATTCATACTTTCTAATAGATTTGAAAGTCCATCACTTATAACTGATACTATCATATTTATTATGAAGAATGCTATTATCGCAACAGGAGTTCTGTGTTTATTAAATGGTTTTAACTGTCCTACTGATAATGAAGTGTATATTACTAGTATGAAAGATACATAATCTACTATACCTATTATAAGTGTTATGATAATGTTTAGTATTATATCTCTAGCACTTAATAGATTCATAACCATGTAGTTCCAAACATTTCCCATAGACTGTATAAATTCTTCCATTGTAGCCATACCAGAAGGAAGCATTATTACAACAAATACTAAAAATACTACTATAGTGCTTAAGATTAGATAAACAACAGATGTTATTATTTTAGATGCTACTATTTTCTTTGCACTTACAGGAAGTGTCATCATCAAATAACCTTCATCGCCAAGTAAGTTTTTGCTAAATCTTTTTATAATAACAGTTATTGTTAAAACACCAAGTGTAATCATTAAAGCTACCATTATTAACATACCTAAACTCATGCCTACCTCTACATTTGCAAACATAAATATTCCTATTAATACACCAGTAAGTATTAAACTAGCATATATTGCTAAGAAGCTTCTCATTGTAGCTTTAAATTCATATTTTATAAGTTTACCTAACATCTAAATTCCTCCCTAAATAAGGCATCTATTGATTTACCTTTTTCTTCTCTTATTTCATCTACATTACCCTGTAGTTTTATTTCTCCGTATGATAAGAATATTATCTCATCACATATATTTTCTATTTCACTTATTAAGTGTGTTGCTATTATAAGTGTACTTTCTTCAGAGAAATTCTGAAGTATTGTTCTCATAATAAATGATCTTGCAGCAGGGTCAACACCACCTATTGGTTCATCTAGTATGTAGACATCAGCATTTCTAGACATCACTAGTATTAACTGTACTTTTTCTTTAGTACCTTTTGACATATCTTTTATCTTTTCGTCTATGTTTATATTTAGCGCCTCTATCATTTCCTCAGCTTTTTCTAAATCAAAATCTTCATAGAAATCACTGAAGAATTTTAAAAGGTCTTTCATCTTCATCCATTCACTTAAATAAGTTCTTTCTGGTAAGTATGATACTATTTTTTTAGTTTCTATAGAAGGTTTCATACCTGCTATTTCTATACTTCCTTCATCTGGCTGTAGTAGTCCATTTAATAGTTTTATCATTGTACTCTTACCACTTCCATTAGGTCCAAGTAAACCTACTATCTTACCTTTTGGAATATCAAGGTTTATACCTTTTAATGCTTCTTTTTTACCATATCTTTTTACTACATTTTCTAATTTTATTATAGTATTTTCCATAATTATTCTCCTTTCACATTCTCGGCTATTAGAGAGATTATCTCATCCGGGCTATATCCTAGCTGTATAAGAAATTCCTTTAAGCCGTCTATTCTTTCATTTGCCATATCTTTTTTCATTTTATTTATTTTATCTATATCATCAGTTACAAATCTGCCTTTTGTTCTTTGACTATACATAAGCTCTTCCCTTTCTAACTCAGATAATGCTCTCTGCATTGTATTTGGATTTACTTCAGCTTCTGCAGCTAAAGCTCTAACTGTTAGCATTTTTGATCCCGGTTGAAACTCTCCGGATACAATCTTCATCTTTAGAGTGTCCACTAATTGAATATAGATAGGCTTGCTATTATCGAATTCCCAGCTCATAACTTTCCCTCCTTTTTATTATTGTATTAAGTTATTAATACAACAATACTATAGTACAACCTACATTGCAATATATTTTTAAAATTTTTTCAAAAAAATAAAAGAGATTATCAAAATATGCTCTTGATAATCTCTTAATTTCAATTATATAAGTAGTAGCATTGCATGTACTCCAAAGTTTACTGATAAAACTGACAGTAAATTATTGAAGAAATGTATTCCAACCGATGTAAATATAGATTTTGATTTATAAACATTGTACGCCATTACCATTCCTAATATCGATGTAGGTATTATTCTTATAAAATCTAAGTGCATTATACCGAATAATATACCACTTACCACAATAGCAAATACTATATGTTTTTCATTTTTCTGTCCAAAAGTTTTTTTATCTCTAAATGCAGATAATACAAATCCTCTAAACAATGTTTCTTCACATATCGCAGGCACTAATGCAAATAATATTATCTGAGTGAATAATCCTCCACTAGATTTTATAATCTCATTTAATTGTTCAGATACCTTCATTTGATCTGGGAATAGCTTTAATAATATCATCACAAATACGGACATTATTAAACTTCCTACAAACCAAGTCACAGCTGCTCTTATTATATCTTTTATTTTTATTTTCTTTATACTAAATAATTTTTTGAAGTCCGCTTTTATGTATACGGCAACTAATATTGGAATTAACGCCATTATAAACTGATTTATAGTATTTCCCATTATTCCAAGTTTCATGTTTAGTATAGGAGATACATATATTAAACTTATAAATGCAAGTACATAAACCATAAATCCGTCGCTTATTCCTGGCATACTTCCCTCTTTTATACTACTTCTACTCTGTATTAGCTTAAAGTTTCTTTTTTCGCCAAATAAAATATCTTCAGAGTTGAATATTTTTGAAAGCAATACTAAAGAAATTAGTACGAATATTAGATTTACAATAAGTACTAAGCTCACCATTTTCATATTTGCTCTCAATGAGATTACACTTTTTATTAAAAGTGAAATATTTACAACCGGTATGGTTGCAGTTATTCTGCTAAGAGAAATATTTGGTATCATTGAAATATACGCTGGCACCATTATTATAAGCATAAGAGGTGTTATATAGTTTTGAGCCTCTTTAAACGTCTTAGCAAATGAGCAAACACACATAGCAAGTGCCGATACAACTTGTGCAAATAAAATAACACTAACTACTGTGATAAGTACAGCACCACCTAATACAGAATAATTTATATGCATCATAGATGGGTTGTATATAGATTCAGCTTTCATAAAGTATCCCAACGTGCAGCTCATAGAAATTATGTTTAATAAAGACGTCAAGATAGCACTTGCAGATACTGCCATATACTTACCTATTACAAGCTCCATATTAGATATTGGAAGTGAGAACAATGTTTCAAGAGTTCCTCTTTCCTTCTCACCAGCCATAACATCTATTGCTGGATAAATAGATCCAAAGAGCACACCTATTATAAGTATAAATGGTATTACCTGTCCTAATAACATTCCCGCTTTTTTAGCACTATTTGTTATATCTACTTTTTCATATTTTATAGGCTCTAATATCTGCTTAGAATTTAGTCCATGTTTTTCTATCTCTCTTTCAGACATTTTTCTTTTATATTTATTCATTACATCAAATATTGCATTTGATTTTATACCTGATTCATCAGATGCTGAATTTATTATTACTTTGTAGTCATTATCCTTTATAGAATTATCTATATAGGCATCAATTTCACCTTTTTCCAATTCACTTTTATAATCTTTTATGTTTGTTTTTATTTCTATATTTCCTAGTGTATCTTCTTTTTCTCTAATTGCATTTTCACTATCTACTATTTCTACAAACTCCGCATTTGGGGCCGAAGATAATCCAAGTGTTATAGTTTCTGATGTCATTTTATTTATTGATGAATTCATTATTCCCATCAATAACACCATTATTATAGGATATAAAAGTATTGGAACAACAATCATCATGAATATACTTTTTCTATCCCTTACTATATCCAAAATTTCTTTTTTAAAAATTTCTTTTATTATCTTAATCCTCATTCAAACCCACCTCTTTATCCGCTAGTTTTATGAACACCTGTCTTAAAGATTTTGAGTTTGTTTCTCTCATAAGATCTATAGGTTTCCCCTCTGCTATAATCTTACCCTCATATATTAAAATTATCCTATCACATAGTGTTTCTGCTTCTTTCATATAATGAGTAGAATATAGGACAGTTTTTCCATTTTCTTTTTCATGTAGCATAAAGTCTATAATCGCTCTACTGCTCAAAATATCCAAGCCTAAAGTTGGCTCGTCAAATATATATACGCTTGGCGAATGTATAAGACATCTGGCAATAGATGTTCTCTGAGTTTGACCTGTTGATAAATTTTCTATTCTGTTGTCTATAAAATCTTCCATACTCATTATTTCAGATATTCTATCTATGGATTTTTTTATACTTTCTTCGTCCATTTCATACATTTTTCCAAATATAGTCATTATTTCTCTCGGGGAAAATCTTCCATATAATCTAGTATTCCCTGATAAATAGCCTATTTCCCTTTTTGCGAGATTCTTCTCTTCTTCATAGTTATATCCACAAATTTCAACGCTACCAGATGTAGGTGTCAAAATTCCAGCTAACATTCTAAGAAGCGTCGTTTTTCCTGCTCCATTTGGTCCAAGTATACCTACTATTTCCCCTTTTTCGGCTTTAAATGAAATATGGTCTACAGCAAGAAACTCCTCTTCCTTGACCTTTACCTTTTTGCCAAATCTTTTTTTCTCTCCATCACTAATAATTCTTGTAAATATTTTACATAAGTCGTTAACTTCTATCATAGTCCCCCTCCATTTGAGCTAAATAGAATTAAATTTATATTCTATTTATTCTTCCCAAGCAAGAGATCTTTCTACAGCTCTTTTCCAATCCTTGTAAGATTTTTCTCTAACTTCTTCGCTCATTTTAGGTTCAAATTCTCTATCACAAACCCATCTTTTCTTTATATCTTCTTTGCTCTTGAAGAATCCAACTGCAAGTCCAGCTAAATATGCTGCACCTAGTGCTGTTGTTTCAACTATTTTAGGTCTATCTATTTTTACATTTAATATATCTGACTGGAACTGCATTAAGAAGTTATTATTACTAGCACCACCATCTACTTTTAATGATTTTAGTTCTATTCCTGAATCATTTTGCATTGCTTCTAGTACGTCTTTTGTCTGATATGCTATAGATTCTAGAGTAGCTCTTATTAGATGTTCTTTCTTTGCTCCTCTTGTAAGTCCGACAATTGTTCCTCTAGCATACATATCCCAATAAGGAGCTCCAAGTCCTGTAAATGCAGGCACTACATATACTCCATTAGTATTTTCAACTCTCATAGCATATTTTTCACTGTCAGCTGCACTTTTTATCATTCTAAGCTCATCTCTAAGCCACTGAATAGATGCGCCGCCCATAAATATACTTCCTTCTAATGCATATTCTACTTTACCATCAACACCCCAAGATATAGTTGTAAGAAGTCCATTTTCTGATTTTACAGGTTTTTCTCCTGTATTCATAAGTAGGAAACATCCTGTTCCATAAGTATTTTTAGCAGTTCCCTCTTCAAAGCAATTCTGTCCAAATAGAGCTGACTGCTGATCTCCAGCACATCCTGCTATAGGTATTTTTATATCTGCAAATAATCCGGAGTCAGTGTATCCATATACACAGCTAGATTCTTTTACTTCAGGTAACATTTTTTCTGGTATATCAAGTTCTTTTAA
>UQCY01000030.1 GCA_900539645.1 uncultured Clostridium sp.
ACAAGTTAGCCCCTACTTGATTTTAAAATGAATTTTTGAAATTTAGTCTATATTTTTATCCCAAAATGGCTTTTTATAAAATTTATCTATTAGCCATTATTTAAAGTATTGTTGAGAAAAGCAATATACTTGCAACACCAACGACTAAAGATATTGTTATAGATTTGAATTTTGCAGCTACAGGTATTAGTACAAGTAGTGCTAGTATTTTGGGATTTGCAAGTGTCATAAATAGTGCATCGTCTTTGAAGAATACGTCTTTTGCAACTAGTGCGCTAAGCATTGCAACTGGAACGAATTTTAATACTTCTTTTAACCAATTTGGCATTTCTTTATCTGCAAATAGAAGAAGTGGAAGTACTCTTGGAACGTATGTAACTGCGCCCATTCCGAGGCAAACTAATAATATTGACATACTACTCATCTACCACAACTCCTTTCTTTTCTTCTGAAACTTTTAATATTTTTTCAATTATAAGCCCTGATGAACAAGCTATTATAGGTGCAACAACCATTATTAAACTACTCTGAGTTATGCTGTAAAGTACTATAAATGATAAAATTGAAATAATTGCCACTAAAACATACACAAAGTTTTTAATTGCGCCCATTATCATAGTTGTAAATAGAGCTGTTATTATAAATCCTGAGATATATGTGTCTATGCTGATGAAGTTTCCTAAGAAAGATCCTGAGCAAAAACTGATTAACCAAATAGCTAGACATAAGTAATTTACAAGCATTGCTCGTGTATCATCCCAGTTTGTAGATATGTATTTTTCGTAGTTTACTGCAAAAGTTTCATCAGTTAAACCTAGTCCAAAAGGAAGTATGTATTTCGGACTTTTATTTTTTATAACCATATTTAAGTTTGAACTCATTAAGAAATGTCTTAGGTTGATGATAAATGTAGTTATTATTATTGAAGTAACTGGTGCTCTAGAAGCTATCATTGAAGCTGCTATATACTGAGCACTTCCACCGAAAACTAATAACGACATAAGGAATATAAAGAATAAATTTAATCCTGCTGCATTTAATAAAATACCACCAACTAATCCAATTGGAACATAGGCGATAAAAATTGGTATAGACGCACGAAAAGCATCTCTGAACGCATCCTTGTTCACAGACTTAAACATAAAAAAATCATCCTTTCTTTATTTAACAAATTTCTAACAATCTAACCACCTATATTATATAGTAAAATAGAGGAAAATGAAAGAGATTCGAGTATATTATTCAATTAATATGCTTAACATAATAACAAAGTATTGCAAATTTTTATTTGCCACTTTTAGAAGAGAGTAAATTTATAAAAGATTAAATAAAAAGGACTATTGCAAATAATTGCAACAGTCCAGCTTTTTATTAATCTATTTCATTATTATCCATGCCTGAGTTTCCTGGCATTATTCCATATCCAAATTCTCTGTAGATTGAAGATGTTGGAGCTAACCAAACTTTACCAGTTCCAGTGTAAGTATTTAAGAATCCTTCACCGCTCATTGCAGATTTGAACAGTGATTTCTGAGATTTAGTAACAGTGAAATTAACAGATGCAGTTCTAGCAAATGAGAAGTCGCCGTCAACTTTTAATTCTTCAGTTCCGTCAAGTTCGTATTCTACGATTTCATTTTTAGGAATAGATAATTCTAGTACTAATACTCCTGTTCCAGAAACCCGTAGCTGGAAAATTCCTTCACCACCAAGTACAGCAGAAGAAACATTTTTCTGAGAAGCTGCTTTTAATTCAAGTGAGTCAGAGCAGCAGTAGAATACACCTTTATCTATTATAATTGTTTCGTTGTTTAATTCCATGAAGTAGTAGTGCTTGAAAGATGGCTCTAAGTAGATTTCGCCACTTCCTTTGTATGAAGGTTTAACTAAAGATTCACTAGTTAGTGCACCAGAGATACCTTTTTTGAAAAATCCTCCAACACCGCCCATTTTTGTATCAGAAACAAAGTTACCTTTAGAGTAGTAAAGAGCACCGGCTTCTGTTTTTATTGATGAATTGTTTAATTTTATTCTAACTATTCTCGATTTTAGTCCTGATTGTTTTGCAAAGTATAGCGCCATTGCCATAGCAGGATCTGAAGCACCATCTAAATTATCGAATTCAAGTACTTCAAAAGTAGAGTATCCGTCGCTTACACTTTCAATAACTTTCATTTTTTCTTTTAAATCCATATAATCAACCCCCTTCAAGAGTTTGGAAAAATAATTTTTTTGCTTATAAAATAGCGGAATAAATACTGAAAATTCTATCAATATTTATACTTTAATTATATTATATTTTGTTTTGCTGATAAAGATTTTTATTTATCATTGAAAAAAAATTTTGCAAATTGATGACTTTAAATTGGAGATTTAAAAATTTGAAATCATTAAAAAATTAGCGTAGTTAGTTTTAATTAAAAATAAATTTTCTTAAATAATTGACACAAATTTTTTGTTGTGATATAGTATAAGTTAGCTTAAAAGTATTTTTGTGAAGAAGGTGAGAAGATATGGCAGGAGTAAAGGTACTTGCGACTAATAAAAAAGCTAGACATGAGTTCTTTATAGAGGAAACTTATGAGTGTGGTATAGAATTAAAAGGAACAGAAGTTAAGTCTATCAGACGGGGTAGAGTCAATCTAAAAGAAGGATACTGCTCAGTTGATAATGGCGAAGTATTTATGAAGCAGGTTCACATAAGTCCTTATGAACAGGGAAATATCTTCAATGTCGATCCTCTTAGAGTTAGAAAACTACTTCTTCATAAACATGAGATAAGAAAACTTATCGGTGCAACTACTGTTAAGGGATACTCATTAGTTCCTTTAAGTATGTATTTAAAAAATGGTAGGGTTAAGGTTGAAATAGCTCTAGCAAAAGGTAAGAAATTATACGATAAACGTCAGGATCTTGCTAAGAAAGATGCTAAGAGACGTATAGAAAGAGAAATGACAGGTAAATATTAATTATTTGTGTTTTATGTGATTAGTGGTATAATATACTTACATTAAAGTATATTAATACTTAATATAAATAAAAGCTTTTAGCTTTTAAAAGTTAATTATGGTTTGTGTAATACACCGATTTACTTCCACGGACGTAAATGCTTCTTATAATAAGGGGGTGTAAAGGTTTCGACGGGGGTTTAGCACCTGAGGTGGCGTGTCGTGTTACTCTGGGTCACGTAAAAACTGGGGAATTTAAAATAAACGCAAACGATAATTACGCATTAGCTGCCTAATTGCAGCTTGTCCCTCTTAACCCTCCTGCCGGTTAAGACTGGACATCATCTATGCAGGGAACTACTTTTTGGATGCCGCGACTAAAAGTGGACTAATTGTGGCTGGTTGATAGTATAGCCTGTTGCTCGGCTATGCTTGAGACGAGATAAATAAAGAGACAACTACACACGTAGAAGCAGCAGGGAAAGAGCTTTCGGACAGGGGTTCGACTCCCCTCATCTCCATTTAAGAAAAACATCGACTTTTATAAGTGATGTTTTTCTTTTTTTGCAAAAATTATCAAAAATAAACTTTGAAATAAGGTATATATATAATAAAGCTGAAAATAAAAGAAAATAAAATAATTAATATATTACGAAAAAAATGATTGAAAAATAAAGCTGATATTAGTAAATAAAGATAGAAAGTATAATTAAATTAAGTAGAGATTGTATATATAATAACAAAAAGTGTATACTATTTAAAGTTACTAAAATAATATGAATAATAAATTAAAGTTATTAAAATTTTCTAAGGAAAACGATAACTTATAAAAATAGATAAAAAAAAATAATAATAATTAGTAAAAAATGAAATGATAAGTAAAAAATATAAATGAAATGAAAAAAAAGTTTCGGAAAATGTTCTGAAAAGCTTTACACTAAATAATGAATATGTTATATTATAGACAAATAACAGGCCTGTATAAAAAAACTCAAGGAGGAACTAATATGTCAGTTTTTGAAATGCCAAAATATAGACATCCAGACTTTTCAGAAGAAATGTTTGTAAATGCACCGAATGCTAAATATGAAGAAGCGGAAAAAGATGGAGTACTACCAGAATACTATCACAGTACTTCTATGTACCCAGAATATTTTAAAATAGATGGAGAATGGAGACTTGCAGAAGAAAGCCGTATGGACTCTTGTGTAATACTTCAGGACGACGGAAAACTTGCTGTTGTAGAAGCAAGAAACGTTAAAAAAGGCGATAAAGTAATGTTAGGTAGAACTGAAAGATGCGAAGAAGGAGTATATATGTACTGCCACGGATTTGAAGAAGCTACAGAAGCTTTAGATGACCAGTTCGTATTCCGTCAGGGAAGAAGCCGTGAAACATCATATGCTAGAGATTATGATAAATTATTTGAACTATTAAAATATGAAAAAGAACATGGTGGAAAAATAGTTTGGGTTATGGGACCAGCATTTGCATTTGATGCTAATGCAAGAGCAGCAATGCAGGCTCTAGTTGAAAATGGATATGCTCATGGACTATTAGCAGGAAACGCATTAGCTACTCATGACTTAGAAGGAGCTTTATTACATACTGCTTTAGGACAGGATATATACACTCAGAAATCTCAACCTAATGGACATTACAACCACTTAGATGTACTTAACAAAGTTAGAAGAAGTGGATCTATACCACAGTTCATGAAAGATTATGATTTAAACGACGGAATTATATGTAGTTGTGTAAACAACAATGTACCTATAGTTCTTGCTGGTTCTATAAGAGATGACGGACCACTTCCAGAAGTTTATGGAAATGTATATGAAGCAGCAAATGCAATGAGAGCTATAGTTAAAGATGCTACAACTGTTATATGTCTAGCAACTATGCTACATACAATAGCTGTAGGAAATATGACACCTTCATTCCGTGTATTAGAAGATGGAACAATACGTCCAGTATATCTATACACTATAGATGCAGACGAGTTCGTTGTTAACAAACTTCTTGATAGAGGTAGTTTATCAGCAACAACAATGGTAACTAACGTTCAGGACTTTATAACTCGTGTTGCTAAAGGACTTGATTTAATAAAATAATTAATGTAACTTGTTCAAAAAATAATACAAAATTGGAGAAGCTGTTATGAAAAAAGGTGTATTCGGAAAATTGGCTTTGCTATTCGTAGCTGTTGCTTGGGGTAGTTCAATGGTTGTTATAAAGGGTTCTACTGATATACTACCAGCTGGCTCTCTTCTTGCATGGCGTTTTACAATAGCTACACTAGTTTTAGGACTAGTAAACATAAAAAGATTAAAACAAATTGATAAAGAATATATAAAGAGTGGGATATTTATAGGAATATGCTTGTTTATGGCATATTTCACACAGACATTAGGTGTTATGCTTGAAATGCCAGGTAAGAGTCATTTCTTATCATCAGCATATTGTGTATTTGTACCATTCTTAGGATGGATAGTATTAAAAGAAAGACCTAAGATTTACCACATAATAGCAGCAGTAATGTGTGCTACAGGTATAGTGTTAGTTTCTTTGGTTGGAAACTTCAGTATAAGTTATGGAGATAGTTTATCTATAATAAGTTCAGTATTCTGGGCAGCACAGATAATAGCTATAGCTAAATGGGGTAATGGTAAAGACCCAGTTTTAATAACAATATTAGAATTTGTCGTATGTGCTATATTAGCTTGGGCTTTCACATTAACAATGGAAGATCCATTTGCAATACAGTGGAATACAGCTGCTGTTGGTGGAGTACTATATCTTGGTGTTGTTTGTTCTGGTATATGTTTCTTATTACAGACAATCGCACAGAAAACAGAAGATCCAACAAGTGTTTCTATAATATTAAGTTTCGAAAATATATTCGGATTAGTATTTGGAGCAGTGTTCTTTGGAGAAACATTTACTCCACAGTCAATAGTAGGATTTATTCTAATGTTCTTAGCTATAATAATAGCTGAAACACAGCTTTCTTTCCTAAAAAAGAAAAAAGTAGCTGAATAAAATTAAAATTTAATAAATTTCATTAAGTTTATTATGATATGTATCGGCGGTAGGTATCTATCGCCGATATAATTTTGATTAATATAACTTGTAAGTACAAAAAAACTCTGCTATCCTAAAAATAAGAAAATTTATAATAAAGTGAGGATTTTAGACATGGAAATACTAATTATAGATGCACAGGGTGGCGGAATAGGAAAACAATTAATAATAGAAATAAACAAAAATTTTAAAGATGCACACATAACTGCTGTTGGAACAAACTCAGTTGCAACAACAAATATGTTAAAAGCAGGAGCAAAAAACGCAGCTACAGGAGAAAATGCTGTTGTAGTTGGATGTAGAAAAGCAGATATTATAATAGGACCAGTAGGTATAGTTATAGCAGACTCTATGTACGGAGAAATAACTCCTAAAATGGCTGTAGCTGTTGGACAGAGTGATGCAAAAAAACTACTTATACCTATGAATCACTGCAACAATATAATTGTTGGAGTAGAAAATAAAAGAATGAATGAGTTCATTTCAGAAACAATTAATGATCTTAAATCATATTTATAATTACTAGAAAGTATTAAAAAATAGCAAGAAGCTTACAATTTATACAGGAAGTATAAAAACAATAAAAATTATATATAAAAACTAAGGCATATTTCGACATCTATATAAATAAAAAGTACCAGAAGGTATGAGTAAATTCAGTAGAATAAAAGATATGCTTTTTTGTTGGAAAAGAGGACTAATATGAACAAAAAAATTGTAAGTTTAGTAGCTACAGCGATGGTATTACCAATGCTACTTGTTGGTTGTGGAAAATCAGAGGCGAGTAATTCAAATCCAGAAGATGGAATAAAAATTTATATAGGTTCATCAATATTTGATGATAGTTTAGACCCTATAAAAGGCGGGATGTCAAATGGATATCCATTTACAAATGATGCACTTTTAAAGGTGAATAGTGAGTCTAAGTACGTAGGGGACTTAGCTAAGGATTGGAAAGTAAGCGATGACGCTTTAACATATACATTTGATTTAAATGATGGAGTTAAATTCAGCGATGGCAGTGAATTAACAGCAGAAGACGTTGTATTTACATATAATACAGTGAAAGAAAATCAGGCTCATAATGAAAACGTTGACTTAACATATTTAGAGTCTGTAAAAGAAGTGGATAAGGATACAGTAGAATTCAAATTAAAAGAACCATATTCACCATTCTTAGACACAACTGCTCAGCTGGGAATAGTTCCTTCAGATGCTTACGATAGCAAAAAATTTGACACTCAGCCAATAGGAACTGGTGCTTATAAAGTATCTCAGTACGATGCTAATCAGCAGATAATATTAGAAGCAAATGAAAACTATTTTGGAAAAGCTCCAGAAATAAAGAAAGTTACAATAGTTAATATGGAAGAAGACGCAGCCTTTTCATCAGCTAAAGCTGGAGAATTAGATGTTGCAATGGTTGGAACAAACTACGCTAATGAAGAAATTCCAGGTATGAAATTAGAAAAATTAGAAACTATGGACGTTCGTAATGTAGGACTTCCAGTTAGACCTGTTAGTGAAGTTAAGAGTCCAAGTGGAGAAATGGTAAAAGTTGGTAACAATGTAACATCAGATCCAGCAGTTAGAAAAGCGCTTGCGATAGGTATAGATCGTAAAAAAATAATAGAAAATGCTTCAAACGGAATAGGAAAGCCTGCAGTAAACTTTACAGACAACTTAGTATGGGCTAGTACAGATGACTACGAAGATAATAAAGTAGATGAAGCTAAAAAACTTTTAGATGAAGCTGGATGGAAAGAAACTGAAAGCGGAATTCGTGAAAAAGACGGACAGAAATGTACATTTGATTTATATGCATCAGCAGGAGAAATGGACCGTTACAACTTATGTGTAGCACTTGCTGAAAATGCAAAAGAACTTGGTATAGATATACCAGTAAAAACAGCTACTTGGGATGAAATATTGACATTACAGAATACTTCAGCAATCTTATGGGGTTGGGGACAGTATTCACCAACAGTTTTATCTTCATTATATAATTCAGAATTATTCTTATCTGGAGGATATGACAATGTTGTTGGTTACAATAATCCAGAAGTAGATGCAAAAATAAAAGAAGCTATAAATGCAAACTCTCAGGAAGATGCAGTAGCAGCATGGAAAGAAGTTCAGGGGTTAGCAGATAAAGATCATTCTAATTTATTCTTAGTAAATATAGAACATTGCTACTTTGTATCAGATAAATTAGATATATCAACAGATACACAGATACCTCATCCTCATGGACATGGAACACCAATCGTATGTAATATAGCAGATTGGAAATTAAAATAATATGGAGATAGATTATGAAGAGTTGGAGAAAAATATTAGGGGAATGCCTAAGAATGGTACTGCTTTTAGTAGCAGTTAGTATAATAGCATTTTTATTAATAGTAAAATCTCCTATAGATCCATTAGTTTCATACGTAGGAACTAATACAACTATCTCAGAAGAAGCTAAGCAGGAAATTGCTGAGGAGTGGGACTTAAATGCCCCACCTTCTCAGCGTTTTATTACGTGGGGTGAACACGCACTTCATGGAGATTTAGGTATGTCAATTACCTATAAAAAACCAGTTGCTGAAGTAATAAAGACTAGATTTTCTTATTCGATAGTTTTAATGGCTGTTTCGTGGCTTCTTTCTGGAATAATAGGATTTATTTTGGGAGTTATATGCGGAATTATAGACGGAAGTATTTTTGATAGAATAATAAAAACATTTTGCTTGATAGTAAAATCCGCACCGGTATTTTGGATAGGAATTATCATGGTATCTATATTTGCAGTCAAGCTTGGATGGTTCCCACTAGGGATGGCAGTTCCAGCGGGAAAATTGGCGGCAGATGTAACGCTTGCGGATAAGATACATCATTTAATTCTTCCTGTGCTTACACTTACAATAGTAAGTATCAGTGAAGTAGTGTTATACACAAGACAAAAAGTTATAGAAATAATGAATAGTGATTTTATATTATATGCAAAAGCTAGAGGTGAAAATACAAAACAGCTTATAGCAAGACATATTTTAAGAAATGTATCGCTACCTGCGATTACAGTTCAGTTCGCTTCATTTAGTGAACTATTTGGTGGAATGGCACTTGCTGAGACAGTATTTGCCTACCCAGGAATAGGAACTGCAATAACTGCTGCAGCGTTAAATGGAGATGTTCCACTTCTATTAGGTATTTCAGTTTTCAGCGCAATATTTGTATTTGTCGGAAACTTAATAGCAAATATCTTATATGGAGTATTTGATCCTAGAATAAGAGAGGTGGATGCTCGTGAATAAAGATAAGGTATTTAATAGAAGAGTATTAGTTGTTATATTAATGGCTGTTGCGGTTACATATCTAATAGGTGTATTTGTTTGGGGATTATTTATGAATCCTCGGTCTTATGAGGCAAATTATGCGAACAAATTTTTATCACCTAGTTTAGCACATCCATTTGGGACTGATTTTATAGGGAGGGACATGTTCCATAGAACTATAAAAGGTCTTTCTAACAGTATAATTATAGGTGTACTTGCATCTATTTTTAGTTCAATTATTGCACTATTAGCTGGAATTGCATCTGCTGTATTTGGCGGATGGGTAGATAAATTTGTAAACTGGTGTGTCGACTTATGTATGGGATTACCTCATTTAGTATTATTAATGCTTATATCTTTTATGATGGGAAAAGGTGTAAAAGGTGTAACTATTGCAGTTGCTCTTACACATTGGCCATCTTTAACAAGAATAGTTAGATCTGAGGTTATGCAAATCCGTTCATCTCAATACGTAAAAGCGGCTTATAAAATGGGGAGAACAAAAACACAGGTTGCTTTTCAGCACATACTTCCTCATGTAATACCAGCTTATTTAATAGGACTAGTTTTATTATTTCCACATGCAAT
This sequence comes from uncultured Clostridium sp., assembly GCA_900539645.1. Classification (GTDB taxonomy): domain Bacteria; phylum Bacillota; class Clostridia; order Peptostreptococcales; family Peptostreptococcaceae; genus Peptacetobacter. The sequence continues at coordinate 9,941 of UQCY01000030.1, forward strand.
CATGCATGAAGCTTCTATTACATTTTTAGGATTTGGTATGCCTGCCGAAATGCCTGCGATAGGTGTAATTTTATCAGAAGCTATGCAGCATATTTCAACAGGAAAATGGTGGCTTGCACTATTCCCAGGATTAATGCTTTTAATAGCAGTGCTATTATTTGACATTATTGGTGAAAATCTAAAGAAACTTTGGAATCCTGAAAGTGGAAATGAATAAGGAGAGTTTAATATGGAAAAAAAGAATATATTGAGTGTAGATGATCTAGTTGTATCATTTAGTATGTATAAAGGACTCTTCAAAAAGGAAAATCTAGAGGTTGTACACTCTCTATCACTTGATATTAATGAAGGTGAGATTGTAGCGGTGGTTGGTTCTAGTGGCTCTGGAAAAAGTCTTTTGGCCCACGCTGTTTTAGGATTACTTCCAAAGAATGCCTCTACAAGTGGGAAAATTCTTTATGAAGGTGAAGAGCTTACAGATAAAAAAAGAAGCGAACTTCTTGGAAGAAAGATAGTTTTCATACCTCAGTCTATTGATTATCTGGATCCAGTTATGAAAGTAGGCAAACAGGTTCAGGGAGTTTATTCTACTAAAGAAAGACAAGAAGAGTTGTTTGAAAAATATAAATTAGATAAAAGTGTAGAAGATATGTATCCATTCCAGCTTTCTGGTGGAATGGCGAGAAGAGTACTTGTATCATCAGCGCTTATGGAAATGCCTAGACTTATAGTTGCAGACGAGCCAACGCCTGGACTTAGCGTGGATATGGCTATGGATACTCTAAAACATTTTAGAGAAATTGCAGATAAAGGTGCAGGTGTACTACTTATAACACACGACATCGACTTGGCACTTCATGTAGCAGATAGAATAGCAGTATTTTATGCAGGTACAATATTTGAGATAGCTTCTACAAAAGACTTCCTTGAAGGTAGGGATGCACTTAGACATCCATACAGCAAGGAATTTATATCAGCATTACCACAAAACGAATTTAAGTCTATAGAAGGGTTACAGCCTTATGCAGGTGAGCTACCTAAGGGATGTTTATATGCAAGTAGATGCCCTTATGTATCGGAAAAATGTTCAGGTGAAATTCCTATGAGAGAGCTTAGAGGCGGAAAGGTTAGGTGTGTAAATGCAACTTAGTATAGAAAATATAAATTTTAGATATACAGAAAAATCTCCTTGGATTTTAAAAGATGTAAATTTAAAGGTAGAATCAGGAGAAAGAGTAGGAATTATAGGGCCATCAGGTTATGGTAAAAGTACACTTTCCAAGATAATTGCAGGTTATGAAAAACCTACATCTGGAAAAATACTTATAGATGGCAAACCTATTAGTGAAAAGGGATTTTGTCCCGTACAGATGATTCATCAGCACCCAGAGTTATCAGTCAACCCTAGATGGAAGATGGATAAGGTACTGAATGAATGTTGGCAACCAGATGACAAAATGCTAAAGCGTTTTGGAATAGAAAAAGAATGGCTAAAAAGATGGCCAAATGAACTTTCTGGCGGAGAATTACAGAGATTTTGTATTACAAGAGTTTTGGCGCCAGAAACAAAATTTCTTATATGTGATGAGATTACTACTATGTTAGATGTTATTTCTCAGGCACAGATATGGAATGTGCTTCTAGGTATAGCTGAAGAAAAGGATTATGGGATGCTTATAGTAACACATAATATGGAATTGGCTAAAAGAGTATGCACAAGAATAGTTGATTTAAGGGAAATAAATCACAAGTAATTAAAATAATTATAGGAAATAAAATGGAGGTACTTAAATGGAGACAAGAGAAATGTTAAGCAAGGTTAAAAATGGAGAAATATCAGTTGAAGAAGCAGAAAAATTTTTCCGTAAACAGCCTTTTGAAGAATTAGGATATGCTAAGTTAGATACTCATAGAAAGGTTCGTTCTGGATGCGCAGAAGTTGTTTTTTGTAGTGGAAAGGCAAACGAACATTTATTAAGTATATACGAACATCTTTATTCTATGGAAGGAGAAGTTTTAGGAACAAGAGCATCTAAAGAACAGGCAGAACTAGTTAAATCAAAAATTCCTTGTGTCCAGTACGATCCTATTTCTAGAATTTTAAAGATAGAAAAAGAAGATAAGAAGTATATTGGAAAAATTGCAGTATGTACAGCAGGAACAGCAGATATTCCTGTTGCAGAAGAAGCAGCTCAGACAGCTGAGTTCTTTGGAAATAAGGTAGAAAGAATATACGATGTAGGAGTAAGTGGAATACACAGACTTCTATCAAGAATGGAAACAATACAGGATGCAAACTGTGTTATAGCAGTTGCTGGAATGGAGGGAGCATTGGCTAGTGTTATAGGAGGTTTAGTTGATAAACCTGTTATAGCCGTACCTACATCAATAGGATACGGAGCTAGTATGAATGGTATATCTGCCCTACTTACAATGATAAACTCTTGTGCAAATGGTATTGCAACAGTGAATATAGACAATGGGTATGGAGCAGGATATATTGCATCACAAATTAATAAACTAGGAGTGAACGATCATGAGTAAGAAAAAATTATACTTAGAATGCTATTCTGGAATTAGTGGAGATATGTTTGTTGCCTCTCTTTTAGATTTAGGGGCTGACTTAGAAGTACTTGAAAAATCTTTAAAAAGCCTTGAGTCAATTAAGGATAAATTTGAAATAAAAACAAGCAGAGTTGTAAAATCTGGATTAGATGCACTTGATTTTTCTGTTGTATTAGATGTAGACAATCACGATCACGATATGGAATATCTACATTCCAATAATTATAAATACGACCATGAACACAGTCACGACCATGAGCACAGTCACGACCACGACCATCATCACGATCATGAACACAGTCACGACCATGACCACCATCACGACCATGACCACAGTCATGATCACGGACATAGCCACGACCATGGGCACAGTCATGAACACGTTGGACTTATAGAAATCCAGCATATAATAAACAGCAGTGGAATAACAGAAAATGCAAAAAAAATAGCTAATAAAATATTTGATATAGTTGCAAATGCAGAAGCTAAAGCTCATGGAAAACCAAAAACAGAAGTTCACTTCCATGAAGTTGGGGCAGTAGACTCAATAGTAGATATAGTTGCAGCAGCTGTATGCATAGATAATCTAGGTATAGAAGACGTTATAATACCAGCATTATACGAAGGAGTTGGAACAGTTAGATGCCAGCATGGTGTACTTCCAGTTCCAGTACCAGCAGTTTTAAATATAGTAAATGCAGAAAATCTAACTCTTAGCATAACTGGTGTTCAGGGAGAATTTGTAACTCCAACAGGTGCAGCAATAGCAGCAGCTATATGCACAGAAAAAAAACTTCCAGAAAAATTTAGAGTAGTTAAAACTGGTATAGGTGCAGGTAAGAGAAATTATGAAAGACCTAGCCTTCTTAGAGCTATGATAATAGAGGAAGAAGAAACAGAAATAGAAAAAGATAAAATAGTAAAAATGGAAACTAATATAGACGATTGTACAGGTGAAGCACTTGGATATGTTATGCAAAAATTAATGGATGCAGGTGCGAGAGATGTGCATTATATGCCAGTTTTTATGAAAAAAAATAGACCAGGCTATCAGTTAAATGTTATCTGTAAAGAAGATAAAATGGACGAATTACAGAGAATAATATTTGAAGACACAACAAGTATAGGTATAAGAATTCAGTATATGGATAGAAAAATCCTAGAAAGAAGAACTGAAATGAGAGAAACATCTATGGGAACAGTGCAGATAAAAATTTGTGGACTTCCATCAGGTGAAAGAATTTACCCAGAACACGATAGCATAGCTAGAATATGCAAAGAAACTGGTAAAACTTGGCAGGATGTATATCGTCAAATAATCGAGGAGTGCAAGTAATAATATGAGTTATGAAGAAAAAAAGATAAGACTTTTAGAAGAGGTAGATAAATTATCTCAGGAAGATGTTGTACTTGCATTTTCAGGTGGTGTAGACAGCAGCCTTCTTTTAAAGTTGTTCTCAAAGTCAACTAAAAAAACAGGTAAAAAAGTCTATGCGGTAACAGTACACACAAAGATACATCCTATGAAAGATTTAGAGATTTCACGGAGAGTAGCGGATGAAATGGGTGTAGAACACAAGATTATTTCAATAGACGAGCTTAAAGAAGCTGGAATAGAGGACAACCCTGTAAATAGATGTTATCTTTGTAAGAAGAGTATATTTGAAAAACTACAGAAATATGCAGAAGAACTTGGCGTAAAACAGGTAGTAGAGGGTACAAATGAGGACGATTTACACGTTTACAGACCAGGGATAAAAGCAATAAAAGAGCTTGGAATAAAAAGCCCTCTAGCTGATTCTGGATTTACAAAGGAAGAAGTTAGAAAACTTGCTGCAGAACTTGGGGTATCTGTATCTAATAGACCATCTACTCCATGTATGGCTACTAGATTCCCTTATGGAACAATGTTAGATTATGAAAGTATTCAAAAGGTTGAAGAAGCTGAAAAATGGCTTAGAGATTTAGGATTTTATAATGTAAGAATAAGAGTTCATGGGGATATAGCTAGGATAGAAGTAGATAAAAATGAAATGATGATGCTTTTAGAAAAGAAGGAAGAAATCGTTGAAAAATTAAAAGAGTTTGGATACGATTATATCACTCTAGACTTAGAAGGATTCCGTTCTGGAAGCATGGATATACATATAAAAAAGTAAAGACAAGAGTATAACTGCTCTTTGCTTCAGGCTTCAGTGCCCCATCCTATTATGTAACACATTTATAGGTATGGGGGCACTTGCAGTATTGTCGCTTTAGAGCAGTTATACACTCTTGTCTTTTTTTATACTTTGTTAGATTGTCTTTTCTTTAAATTCTTTTTTTATTTTTTCTGCTAATTCTCTGTTTTGAGAGATGTCAACTACAGTTGAGCAGAATGATTTTATTACAGTATTCATTTTGTCGAATGCATATTGAGAGTTTACTAGTTCAAGAGCCTTTTGTGTATGTATAGGAAGTGGCTCTGGAGAGTCTAGGGCTATTTCAGCATATATAGTAGGGCATACGTAGCTTACATTTCCGATATCTGATGAACCCACAGGAAGTCTATTGTCCTTGTCTAAGAAATTATCCATACCATATAGTTTGAAATTGTCTTCAGTAGCTTTTATCATGCTATCAAGATGAACCGTATCGTCAAATGGATTTTCTATTAATCTGTACTCCAAAGTGCATCCAGTGCTTAGAGCAGCTGCATTTGCTATGTTTATAATTTTATCTCTTAACACTTTAAGTGAAGCTTTATCTTTTTCCCTAATACTAAACTGACACGCAGCTAAGTCTGGTATTATGTTTGGTGCAGAGCCTCCATTGCTTATAATACCGTGCACCTTTGCAGAAGGAGGTAACTGCTGTCTAAGAAGCCCAATATTTACAAACATAGAGATAACCGCATCAAGTGCATTTATTCCTTTATTTGGAGCCTGAGATGCATGAGAAGCAAGTCCTTTAAATTCAAATTCAAAAGAATTCATAGCTAAATTATGTACATACATATTGTCATGTGCATCTAGATGAGCCTGAAATGCATAATCTACATCGTCAAATGCTCCTAAATTTATCATATCGTATTTAGCGCCAAAAGTTTCCTCTGCAGGAGTACCTATTAAAGATACATTTATACCTAGTTCTTTTGACACTTTAGAAAGTACAACGGCGCAACCAGTCATAGTAGCTGCTATCCAGTTGTGTCCACAAGCATGTGCATTTGTACATCTATCATCTCCATATCCTGGAAGTGCATCGTACTCTGCAATAAATGCGTAATTTTCATAAGAAGGATCGTTTATATAAGATGCGACAATTGCTGTAGGAAGAGTTTCATATGCTTCTTTTACAACAAAATCATGCTTTTTTAACGTATCCACAATACACTTTGCAGATAAAAATTCTTCTCCTCCAAGTTCGGGATTATTAAAT
>UQCY01000031.1 GCA_900539645.1 uncultured Clostridium sp.
GGTACTTGGGGCGAAGGCCCCTGGGAGAGTAGGACGTAGCCACGTAATCTTTTTTTATATTTAAAATTAATTAAAAATGAAAATAAGGAGATTTTATGAAGGGGATAACAGCAAATAGTACAATACAAGCCTTTTTAGATACCGGTATAGAAAAGATACCAACATTAATATATTCGTTAATATTTTTCTTTATTGGTTTAGCCATTGCTAAAATATGCAAAAGAATAGTTTCAAATATATTAGAAAAATATACAAGTGGAAAAGGAATAACAAACTTCATAGTATACGGGGTATACATATCTATAATTGTCGTTGTTGTATTAAACAGCTTAGATATGATAGGAATAAAAACGACTTCTGTAGTTACTATTGTAGGTGCAGCTGGATTCAGTATTGGTCTTGCATTTAAAGAATTACTATCAAATTTAGCATCTGGATTTATAATATTATTCTTTAAACCTTTTGATATAGGTGATTATATACAAGCATCAGATACTAATGTTGAGGGAACTGTTTCAGATATACAGATATTTAGTACTATACTAAAAACTCCGGATAATAAAACTATAATAATACCAAACTTCCAGATAACGAGTAACAATATAATAAACTACACACATCAAAATATAAGAAGAATAGATTTTTCATTCAATGTAGATTATGATACAAATATTGGAGTATTAAAAAATATTGTACAAGAAATATTTGAAGAGGACAAAAGAGTTCTTACGGATCCCAAACCTCTTATAGGAATAAATTCTATGGGAAATAAATCTATGGAATTTATAAGTAAGCCTTGGGTAAAAACAGAGGATTATTGGGATGCATATTACGAACTAATGGAAAAAATAAAAGAAAAATTTGATGAAAATGGAATTGTTCTTCCTCAAGTAAATGTAGTAGTAAAAGGAAAATAATAATTTAAACTTTGTAAGAAAATAAAAATAGACTAAAAATTCTTTTTTTTCTCTTGAAAAATGAAGATTATTATAATATAATTGGATACATAATAGTAAAAGGCAATGAAGGAGCTAAGTAAAAGACAGTTCTGTTTACAGAGAGTGAGTGGTCGGTGTGAACTCATATCAGTGGTTTTTGAATCTACTCTGGAGCTTCTAATCTGAAATAAGTTAGACGTATTCCTACGTTACAGGATTTTGAGAGGAATGTGCATTTATAGGTGCATTCAATTAGGGTGGCAACGCGGATAACAGATTTTCGTCCCTTTTGTAAGGGGTGAAAATCTTTTTTTATACAAAAAAACGCCCCTGAAAAACCAAATCTGTAAATTCAATACAATATAATTGAAAATTTTATGTGATTTTCAGAAATTTTAATTTGGGGAGGAGCAGAAAAATGCTAGATATCAAAAGAATAAGAGAAAATTTAGATGAAATCAAACAGGCTATGCAGATAAGAGGGGAAAAAGAATTCGACCTTGATGCAGTTGTAGCACTTGATGACCAGAGAAGAGATTTATTAAAAGAAGTTGAAGTATTAAAACAGGAATTAAATGTAGAATCTAAAAAAATACCTCAGCTAATAAAAGAAGGAAAAGACGTTACAGAAGATAAAGCTAGATTAAAAGAATTATCTGATAAAATAAAAGGAATAGACGTACAGGTTAAAGAAGTAGAAGACAAATTAAACTACACATTAATGAGAATACCAAACGTTCCTCATCCAGATGTACCACAGGGAGAAACTGATGAAGATAACGTAGAAGTTAAAAAATGGGGAGAACCTAGAAAATTTGACTTTGAACAGAAAGCTCACTGGGATATAGGAACTGATTTAGGAATATTAGACTTTGAAAGAGCTGGAAAAATAACTGGTTCAAGATTCACATTATACAAAGGTTTAGGAGCTAGATTAGAAAGATCTCTAATAAACTTCTTCCTAAACACTCACACAGCTGACCACGGATACACAGAAGTATTACCACCATTCATGGCTAACAGAGATAGCTTCTGCGGAACTGGACAGCTTCCAAAATTTGAAGAAGATATGTTCAAACTAGAAGGATTAGAATACTTCCTAGTACCAACAGCAGAAGTACCAGTAACAAACATACACAGAAATGAAATATTAACTGCAGATCAGTTACCAATAAAATACTGTGCATACACTCCATGTTTCAGATCAGAAGCAGGTTCTGCAGGTAGAGATACAAGAGGTCTAGTAAGACAGCATCAGTTCAACAAAGTTGAATTAGTTAAATTCGTATTACCAGAAAACTCTTATGATGAATTAGAAAAATTAACTATGGATGCAGAAGAAATACTTCAGTTATTAGGATTACCATACAGAAGAGTTAAAATATGTACTGGTGACTTAGGATTCACTGCAGCATTTAAATTTGACTTAGAAGTATGGATGCCAAGCTACGGAAGATACGTTGAAATATCTTCTTGCTCAAACTTCGAAGACTTCCAGGCTAGACGTGCTAACATAAAATTCAAAAGAGATAAAAAATCTAAAGCAGAATTCGTTCATACATTAAACGGATCAGGACTTGCAGTAGGTAGATGTTTAGCAGCTATACTTGAAAACTATCAGCAGGCTGATGGTTCAGTAGTAGTTCCAGAAGTATTAAGACCATACATGGGTGTAGATGTTATAAAATAATAAAATCTAAAATATAGTATATAAAGAACTGCCGAGAAATTGGTGGTTCTTTTTTATTGTAATTTTTTAGAATATATCAAATAAAATATTTTTTGTAAAGTAAACTTGACATAAATACAAAATGACTATATAATTAAATTAAAGATAAGGTAAAGTTTACTTTACATAGGAGGAAGATATGAAAAATAGATTAGAGGAGATTAGAAAGGAAAGAGGAATAAAGCAAGATGAACTTGCTAAAGTTTTGGAAGTCTCTAGACAGACAATAAGCTCAATAGAAAATGGGCGCTACAATCCCTCTATAATACTAGCATTTAAAATAGCAAGATTCTTTGATATGACTATAGAGGAGATATTTATATACGAAGAGGAGTGATCTATATGAAGAAAAAATATATAGAAGTAGTATTAAGTATAATATTAATAGCTTCTGGAGCATATTTATCAAAAGTTTGGCCAAGTGTAGTACCATTCTTTTTAATGGGATTTGGATGTACTCTATTTGGAAAAGGAGTAGGACAAGTAATATCAGATAAAGCTATGAACAAGGATTTAGAGCTAAAAAGACAGATGGAAATAGAAGTAAACGACGAAAGAAATAGAATGATAGAATATAAAGCAAAAGCTAGAGGATTTGATATTATGACATACGCATTTGCAGCGCTAATGTTTTCACTAGCACTTATGGATATAGATATATGGGCTGAAATTTTAATAGTTATTACATACTTAGCTGTTGAAATTTATTCAGTATATTATAGGATGCAATTAGAAAAAGAAATGTAAATAAATAGGTAATTGAAATGAAAGAGGTGTTATAAAAATTATAGCATCTCTTTTTTATATAATTTAATCCACAATAGGTATTGAAATAACATTAAAATTAAACTAAGCTAGATTATATAATTGCTAAAATAGTGAATAAAAATATATTCAAAAAATACAATAACAACAGAAAAAATTAAATATCCAAGTAAAAATAGTGGATAAGTGGATAAAATTTCTGTGTTTCTAAAAATATAAACAAGAAAGGCTGTGGATAGAATTGAATAAATCTAAAATAATATCTTTTGATATGAGCAATCGTGTAAAAGATGAAGATATAGAGATAGTTAAAAGTAAAGAAGATGAAATACTAAATAAAGAGATTTTAGATATATACGACAAAAATTTTGAAAAGATTGGAACTGCTACAAGAGGAGAAATTCACGAAAAAGGGCATATACATAAAGTAGTTCATTGTTGGTTTGAAGAAGATACAGAAAACGGAAAATACTGCTATTTCCAGCAGAGAGCAATGTATAAAAGTTACCCAGGTCTTTATGGGGTGATGGTAGGTGGTCATATAGATTCAGGAGAGGATGTATTTGAGGCACTTAAAAGAGAAATCTCAGAAGAAGCAGGAATATCAGTAAGAGAAGAAAATATTTCATTTATCAATGAGATTTTTGAAAATATTGTCGATGGAGATTTTATCGACAATGAAATTTGCGAGGTCTATAGATACAATGTAGATGAGGATACAGTATTTAATCCAAATAAAGAAGTTGCAAAAGTTGTAAGAATGAATGAAGAAGCATATAAAAAATGCGTATTTGGAATAACTGAAACTGTTGAAGCTGAAATTGTAGCTGTATCTAATCAGCAGGGAATGAAGGAATATGCAGTAGGTGATAAATTCCTTATACATACAGAGGATTTCTGTGAGTATGATCGTCGGTATGTGAGAATGGTTACAGGAATGAGCGACGATGAGTATTTCATGATGGAGGCACTTAGAGAAGCGAAAAAGGCATATGATAAAGAGGAAACTCCAATCGGTGCGGTAATCGTAAAGGATGGCGAGATAATAGGAAGAGGACACAATTTAACAGAGCATTTAAAAGATGCAACTGCTCATTCCGAAATACTTGCGATAAAGAATGCGGCTAAGAAACTAAAGGGATGGAGATTATTTGGCTGTAAGATGTACGTAACTATGGAGCCTTGTATAATGTGCTGTGGAGCAATTGTAAATTCGAGAATTAAAGAGGTTGTAATTGGAGCCAAGAGAGTAAAGAATGCCAAGATAGAGAAACAGTCTGATTTTAAGAAAGAGTATTTTGATGACTCTAAAGTTGAGTACAAGTATGGGGTGCTAGAAGAGGAATGTGCTGGGATGCTAGGAAGTTTCTTTAAAAGATTGAGATGATAAAAAATAACCCTACATTTAGAAGTAATTTCTATTTGTAGGGTTATTTTATCTTATGGAAGATTATCCTCAATTACTGTATTAAAACTATTGTAAACTTCTTTGAACATATCATCAATTTTTTCTTTATAAGAAGAATAATAATCTAAATTGCAATCCATATAACAAGTTATTATATTTCCAGGTCTTACTTTGCAACGAACTATAGAAATTTTATTATCATTTTTATATACAATACAAATTTTATCATTCTTTATATCACTATAAACAACATTTCCGTTAGCTTTCAGTTTATTGAAATAAGATTAAATATTATCTTCGTCTAAATTATGCTTATAGCCAAGATTTAAATAAAGATTTCCATCTAAAGACTTAAATTCAACATTTTTTCCATTTAAAGGAACTCTACCAGGTTTCATAAAATCGGGATAATTTACACTTCCACAAAGATGATGAACCTTGTTGTATTCTACTGTATTATCAATTGTTTTATTATTAATAATATTTCTTCCTTCAATTGTACAATATTGAGTATCATAGCTTTTTCCTTCAATATAATCGCCAAGAAGAATTAATTTAGAAAAGGGTGGAACTTCGGGTAAATCTTCATTTAATCCACTTTCATCTATTGTAGCAACCTGTAATTTATTACCGTTAGACAACACACTATCAGAATTACTACTATGATTATTAACAGCAACATCCTTCTTCTGTTCAACGTTACCATCTAAATTAGCTACAAAAGCTTTATAAACATCTGTAACTATACCATCAAACTCATCTAAATATTCAACTGGATAAATCATCATAAAACTAAAAATATCACTTCCTAAAAGAATACTAGACTTATAATATTCAAAATTATTATTAGTTCCAGATATACTAAAACGAATATCTTTATAACTATCATAATTAATATTTTTTAGACTCGACATATCATAATTATAAAGATTCTTAAAATTCGTACCAGACTTTTCCTTATATACTTTTAAAGATACTGAATTATCTTGAGTAGCTAAAGTAATATAATTATCGCCTTCTTTAGAAACACCTAAAAAACTAGGATAATTAAATGATAATCCTTCAAAATTATAACGATTATAAACAACATTAGAAAAATCTATACTATCACAAGAAGCAGCAGAACTAGAATCATCAGATTCTTTAATATCTTTACTTTTACAAGCAACTAGATTAAAAGACAATATAAAACATAGAGTTAATATTGTAATTTTTTTAAAATACTTCATAATCTACCTCCTAAAGCCCACCATTATGTCTAAATGAAGCTTTCATATTTTCAAAAATATCTAAGAACATTTTTTCGTTATTATAATAAAAATCAGGTTCAACAGAAAGTGAAACATAATCATTTTCATCTTCATCTATGTAGTGAATTTCCATAGAAACATGAGAACGTGGTTGAGAACCAGCTTCTATTATATAAAGAAAATTATCTGAAAGCTCTTTTTTAATAATACTAGAGTATTCATTGTCTGCACCGTATTTATTAAAGAAAGCAACTGCATTAGGACAAGCATCAGGCTCTAAATTTTCTGTAGATATAACAGAAAACTCAGCAAATCCAGCTTCATTTTCATTAGTTCTAAAATTAACTCCATATTTGGCATCTGGAACCATTAAAAATTGTAGGAAATCAGGATATTTAACAGAGCAACCGTCTATAGTAACTGTATTATATCCAAAATCACCATCAATGTGAGAAGTTCCATATACATCCTTACCTACAACAGAGCAATAATCTATATCATACTTTTTATTTTTATCGTAATTACCTAAAAATGTAATCTCATCCTCATCAGAAATAGAGATAATCTTATCATTTCCATCTGGTCTATGAAGGCTTGAACTATTACTCTCTTCATCAAGGAATTCATCAGGACCTGCGAACTTAACAAAACTATGATACACTCTAGTAACTATTGGATCAAACTCTTTTTCATATTTCTTAGGATATACCATCAATAGGTTTTGAAGATAATATCCATCTGCACCCTCAAAAATAATTGAGCATTTGTAGTATACAGTCTTTTCGTCATCTCCAGATATTCTGTACTCATAGTCTTCAAATACATTAAATCCAACATTTTCAGAATTAGCTAAATCCTTATCATAAACAGCTTTGAAATCTGAAACCTTTCCAGCGTATTCTACGCTCATATAGCAAGACTTATTAGCAGTGAAAAATTCAACTTTGTTGCCATCTGAAGAATCAGAAGTATACTCTAAAAAATCAGGTACATCAAAAGTAATGCCGTTAAAACCACCATAGTCGCTATAGCTTACATTTGAAAAATCAATAGACTCACAATCTGAATAATTATCATTAGAGGAACTCTGATTTTGTGAAGAAGATTTCTTTGGATTTTTAGAAATATCTTTAGATGCACAGGCAGAAAGATTAAATGCTAAAAGAGTAGCAAGAGAAATTGAAATAAATTTTTTAAACATAACAATCACCTCTATTTGTATTAATATTACAATTTAAGGTTATCATAAAATATATTTAATTACAATTACGATAAAAATTACTAAAGATGATGACATAAAAAATAAGGTATACATAACATCATATGCAATTACGCAATATAGATGATATATATACCTTATTTTTCTGTATAATTACATTTTCAAAAAATAATAAAGCCCCAGGAAAAAATGTGTGGAATTCCCGGAGCTTTGAGAAAAGAAATAAAAAAGAGTTGTATAAAATAATACTAGTACATTATAACACATAAAAAAGGTAAATGTAAACAAAATATAAGAATTGTTTATGGACAAATAAAAAACGAGGAAAATATTGAAATTTCAACAATAAATAATCCTCGTCTAAAAAACTAAAAATAATTATAAAAAAAATATATAACAAACAAAATTGAGATAGCTAAAATTTATCTATCAATTAAGCTAATCTAAAAGTGAAATTATCTATAAGTCTAGTTTTACCTATATAAACAGCTATAGCAACTAAAACATCTCTTTCAACAGATTCTACAGGCTGAAGAGTTTCGCTATCAACTATTTCTATATAATCTGCTTTAGCTAGAGGTTCTGCATTTATTTCACTTTCTATAAGGTCTCTTATTTCACTTACACATCTTAAACCGTCTTCCATAGCAGATTTAGCTTTTGTAAGGCTTCTATTAAGTACAAGAGCAGCTACTCTTTCTTCAGGTGAAAGATAAGTATTTCTTGAGCTCTTAGCAAGACCGTCAGCTTCTCTAACTATTGGGCATCCTACTATTTCAACATCCATACTTAAATCTCTAACCATTCTTTTTATTATGGCTAGCTGCTGAGCATCTTTTTCACCGAAGTATGCTCTATCAGGAGTAACTATATTTAAGAATTTAGAAACAACTAAGCAAACTCCACCGAAATGAACTGGTCTTTTAGCTCCACATAAACCTTTTGATAATCCTTCAACATTTACAGTTGTGCATTTATCAGGGAAGTACATTTCTTCTGGTTCTGGATTAAAAACTAAATTAGCTCCAGCATCTGTACAAAGAGCGTAGTCTTTCTGTATATCTCTTGGATAATCTTCGTAATCTTCATTTGGTCCGAACTGAGTTGGGTTTACGAATACGCTGACAACTACTCTATCGTTTTCTGAAACAGCTTTTTCTATTAATGATCTATGTCCTTCGTGAAGATATCCCATAGTAGGAACGTATCCTACAGTAAGTCCTTCTTTTCTCCAGGCTTTAACCTGTTCTCTAACTTCTTTTATTGTATGTACTAACATCTTAATTCTCCAATCTAATTTTTTATAAAGTTGTAATCTTATATTTTATATTATTAATAAAGTTTTTTAAGTTCTTCTTCATCTATTTTGAAAGTATGTTTCTGTTCTGGGAATGAGCAGTTTTCAACTTCTTCTATATATTCACATATAGCATCTCTCATAACTTTACCAGTATTAGCATACTGTTTAACGAATTTTGGAACGAAGTCGTCAAACATTCCAAGCATATCCTGATAAACAAGTATCTGTCCGTCGCAATCAACACCAGCACCGATTCCTATAGTAGGGATTGAAACAGCTTCAGTTATTAATTTTGCTATTGCGGCAGGAACACCTTCAAGTACTATTGAGAAAGCTCCAGCTTCTTCAAGAAGTTTAGCGTCTTCTATTAATTGTCTAGCTGCTTCTTCAGTTTTTCCCTGAACTTTGAATCCACCAAATGCGTTAACAGACTGAGGAGTAAGTCCTAAATGTCCCATAACTGGTATCTGAGCATCTACTATCGCTTTAACCTGTTTAGCTACAGTTGCTCCACCTTCAAGTTTAACTGCGTGTGCGCCACCTTCTTTTACGATTCTACCTGCATTTCTTACAGCATCTTCTATAGATACATGGTATGAAAGGAATGGCATATCTCCAACTATTAATGCATTTTTAGCACCTTTTTTAACTGCTCTAGTGTGGTAGATTATGTCTTCAACAGTAACTCCAAGAGTATCTTCATCTCCTTTGATAACCATACCAAGAGAGTCACCAACTAATATTCCGTTTATTCCGCAGCTATCTATTATTTTAGCCATTGAATAGTCGTATGCAGTTAACATACTTAATTTTTTACCTTCTTCTTTTGCTTTTTTGAATGATAATACAGTGTTTTTCATTATTCTATTCCTCCGAGTAATTTTAAAAGTTCGCTATATTTTTCTGATGATTGTACAAGCTTTTCAAGAGCGTCTTTGTTTTCACCAAATTCTCTTTCAGCTTTAAGTTTTAATAAATTCATAGAAAGATTTTTATATATTTCGATATCACTATCCTTTAAGACAGATAGATGTTTTTCTACAGGGGATACATCACCTCTAGCAACAGGTCCTGTCAAGGAAAGTCTATATCCTTTTTCTTTTATATTGTTTATATTTCCTGTAATAAGAGGGTAAAGTGCTTCAAAAGCTTCAGTTTCAGAAAGTCCCAAATCTGTTAGATATCCAGTTCCAATATTGAAAAGAGATATAGCTAGATTTGAAACAACTACACTTGCTAAATGGTACTTAGCAGATGAATCTGATCCTCTAGTGAAGTATTTATTGCCTAAAGAATCCATAAGTTTTATAACATCTGAGTCCTTAGATACATTTTTACCTTCTACAGAGAAATATACGTTATTTAATTGTTCTAAGTCTGTGAATTTATTAGAAAATGCAAACATTGGATGTATAGAATAGATTGATGCACCTGAATTTTCTGCACTAGAAAGAACATCTGATGGAATAGAGCCACTTGTATGGCAAACTGATTTTCCAGTCAGATTGTATTTTGAGATTTGATTGTTTATTTCTGAAATTATGTCGTCGGGAGTTGTAATTATTATAATATTACTTTTATTGATTAAATCTTCTAAGTTTGAAAAAGCTAAAGAGTCTGTTAGACTAGCAGCTTCGTTTAATGAATCTGGATTACGTCCGTAAAAACCAGAGATATTTATATTTTTATTTTTAAAATATCTAGCGAGTGAAACGCCAACTTTTCCAGGTCCGATAAATCCTATAGACATAATGGTATCACCTCCAAACTAGTGTGATCCAAATCCCGATTTTCAGAAATATGTTTTTAATGCTTAAAAATAGGTACAGTTCTATAATATAGATACTATCCAAATAATATTTTAGCACCATAATTATTCAATAACAATATGAACGAGTAAAGTAACGTTGTCAAAAGAAATATAAATTATAACTATTATTGAATAAATAAAAATTTGAACTTATGATAGAAACAACTTTTTTTATTTTTCCTTGATGAAAGTATTTGTTTATGATATCATAGTATAGTAATTCACAATGACATTTTTAATAAAAAGTGTTTTTTGATAATTAAATACGGTTATAATTTTGCTGTACTAGATGGGGAGGTAGCGGCACCCTGTAACCTGCAATCCGCTATAGCAGGGTTGAACTCCATCTGGAGGATTTGTAATTGAAGTGCAGTCTTTATTTACTTGGTGTTGACGCTCAGGTCCTGGGCAATGGAAGCTTGTGAATCCCGTCAGATCTGGAAGGAAGCAGCGGTAAGCAATCCCTTCTGTGTGACTCAGGGATGCCTTGGCTGAGCTAAGTGATAAGGCAACGGCTTTGAGGAAAAGACGATAGATGGTGTACAGCTTATTTTTTTAATAGCAAATCCCTTATTATATTAATGAAGGGATTTTTTTTATTCTTATATTACAAATAGTAATAATGGATAAATTTAGAAGAAATTATGATATTTTGATTAAACAATAATTTATTATAAAGGGGTGTGGTATATGCATAAGGCATTGTACAGAGAATATAGACCTCAAAAGTTTTCTGATGTTGTAGGACAGGAACATATTATTAGAACATTAAAAAATGAGATAATGTCGGGAAATATTGCACACGCATACATGTTCAGTGGGACAAGAGGTACTGGTAAAACTACAGCAGCAAAGATTTTTGCTAGAGCTGTAAACTGTTTAAATCCTAAAGATGGGGAGCCATGTAATGAGTGTGAGTCTTGTAGAGCGATATTAAATGATAGCACTGTAGATATTTTTGAGATAGATGCAGCGTCAAATAATAGCGTCGATGATGTTAGAGAGATTAGGGAGAGTGTAAAATATACTCCAGCAAATTCTAAATACAAGGTATATATTATAGACGAGGCTCATATGCTTTCAAAAGGTGCTAGTAACGCGCTTTTAAAGACAATTGAAGAGCCACCAGAGTATGTAGTGTTTATTTTTGCAACTACAGAGCCTAATAAGATGATTCCTACAGTTCTTTCTAGATGTCAGAGATTTGATTTTAAGAGAATTACTGTAGAAGAGATGAAAGATAGAATGAGATATATCTGTTCTAAGGAAGGTGTTGAAGCTGAAGAAGATGCACTTTCTGTTATAGCGAGAAACTCTCAGGGAGCACTTAGAGATGCGCTTAGTATTTTGGATAGATGTATTTTATTTGGAGATAAGCATTTAAAATACGAGGATGTTGTTGAAATTCTGGGTATTGTAAATGTAGATGAGATATTTGGCTTAGCAGATGATATTATAACGCACAATGTTGCAGCCGCACTTAAGAAGATAGATTCGTTTATTTCTAGTGGTAAGGATATAGAGATTTTATCGTCTGAGCTACTTGAGCATATGAGAAATATTATGATATGTTTAGCAGCTGGAGATAGTGCTAAAGAAATTATATCTGTTTCAGATGATGAGTTTGATAGAATGAAAAAAAGCATAGAAAATACAGATATTGATAATGTTATAAGAATTATAAATATTTTATCTGAGATTCAAAATAATTTAAAATACGCTACTGATAAGAGAACAATTTTTGAAGTAGGTATTATCAAGACTATTAAGCCTACTTATGATACAAATAAGGAAGCTCTTGAAGAGAGGGTTAAATATTTAGAGAAGATTATAGAGAGTGGCAATATAACAGTTTCTGCAAGAAAGACTGAATTTTTAGATGAAGCAGATATGGATTCTGAAGAAGATGTAGAAGAAATATCTAAATCTAAAAAGACTAAAGCAACTAAAGATAAGTCTAGCTCTAAGAAATCAAAGAAATACGAAGAGATGAAGAGCGAGGACCTTAAAAAGATAGAGCGGCTTTGGGATAAGATTCTTGATAAGATGAAACAGGATAGAAAGATGCCTGTTAGAGCAATGCTTCTTGAAAAGAAAAATCTTAAAGAACACAATGGTGTGCTGTATATAATTTTTGGCGAAAAATTTGCTTTTGCTAAGAAGAGTTTGAGCGAACATGGAAATTCAGAGTATATAGAAAGTGTTGTTAAGGATATTGTTCATAAGAATTTTTCAGTTAAGGTTATTTTAGAGTCTGAAGCTGATATGATAAATATGGATATTGAAAAAGAAGAAGATAAGGGAGAGGAGCTACTAAAACAGGTTGTAGATCCAGAGCTTATTGAGATAAGAGATAGTATGGACGAAGAATAAAATTTATTATTATTGCTTAAAGTATGAATAAGTAATAAAATAAATTATGACTGAATTAGTACTGCTGATATAATCAGCTTACAAAGAATATAATAAATAGAATAAATAATTTTTAATTAGAGGAGGAATTTGGAATGGCTAAAAAAGGATTCCCAGGTGGAATGCCTGGTATGGGCGGAATGAACATGAATAAAATGTTAAAACAGGCTCAGAAAATGCAGGAAGATATGGCAAAAGCTCAGAAAGAGTTAGAAGAAAAAGAAGTGGAAGCATCAGTTGGTGGAGGAGCTGTTACTGTTAAGGTAAACGGTAAGAAAGAACTAGTTTCTATAAGTATAAAAGAAGAAGTTGTAGATCCAGATGATGTTGAAATGTTAGAGGATTTAGTTTTAAGTGCTGTTAATGAGGCTCTTAGAAATATAGATAATCTTCAGGCTAATCAGATGAACAAACTTACAGGTGGAATGAATATACCAGGATTATTCTAGGTGATATGATGCAGGTATATACAGAACCGATTACTAGATTAATAGAGGAATTTTCAAAATTACCTGGAGTTGGAAGAAAGACAGCTCAGAGATTAGCTTTTCATGTTGTTAATATGAATAATAACGATGTTGAAGCATTGGCAAAGGCTATTGTCGATGCAAAGAGAGAGATTAGATACTGCTCGATTTGTTGTAATATAACAGATACAGATCCATGCAGTATGTGTTCAAATAAAAATAGAGATAAGAGTGTTATTTGTGTTGTTGAGGACCCAAGAGATGTGGCAGCTATGGAGAGAACTAAGGACTATAATGGTCTTTATCATGTTCTTCATGGGGTTATTTCTCCAATGGATGGTGTGGGGCCAGATATGATTAAGATTAAGGAACTTTTGGTTAGACTTTCTAATCAGGATGTTAAAGAGATAATTATGGCTACCAATCCAACAGTTGAAGGTGAGGCTACAGCTATGTATATTGCTAGACTTGTTAAACCTATGGGTATAAAGGTCACTAGAATTGCACATGGGCTACCAGTAGGTGGGGATTTAGAGTATGCAGATGAGGTTACAATTTCAAAGGCACTTGAAGGAAGAAGAGAGATATAATGAATATCGGAAAAGAATACGATTTTGATGAAGGTTTAGCTATGGATATTATCACTAAAAAGAGAGTGAATAAACCAAAGCAGAAGGCATCTTCTAAGAAGAAGTATAAGAATGTTGAGGGTTCTTTTAGAAATAATGCTAAGAATTATCAGTATGATTATGAAGAGGATTATTATGAACCTGAGAATAAATAGTTTTAAATTTGAATAGTGTTAGATATTAAGAAAGGGACTGTTATCTATTAAGATTTCAGTCCCTTTTTTTAGTTATTCTGTTCTTTTATTGCTTCTTCGTTTTCTATTATTTCCTGAGATAGGTTGGCTATGTTTTGAGCTGAGTTTACTTTTTTGATAGATTCGATATTTTTCTTTAGAAGCTCAACTCTTTCAGGATAGTCTAGTAATACTTTTACTAGTACTGGTAGTGTGTATTTTTTTGTTACTCTTATTACAGCGCCACAGTTTGAAAGGAAGTCTAGGTTTTCTTCTTCTTGTCCTGGTATGTAATAAGGTACTATCATAGGAATTCCTTTAAGTAATGTTTCTGTAGTAGTTAGTCCACCGGGTTTTGTGACTATTAAGTCTGCAGCATATAGTATGTCATTCATTTTATCTGTAAATCCAAGAACCTGTACATTTTTGTTGTGTTCTGTTGTGGCTAATCTTCTATCAATTTTTTCTTTTAAGGCTTTGTTTCTTCCAGTTATTACTAAAATTTGGAAATCTCTATTTATTTCCAAAAGTTCGTCTAGTGTTTCTTTTATGTTTCCTGCTCCAAAGCTACCACCCATTAAGACTATTGTCTTCTTTTCAGGATTTAGGTTTAATTCATTTAAGATAGTTTCTTTATCTCTGTGAAGTAAGAAAGATTTTTCCACTGGTATTCCATATGGTTTTATTTTTTCTGGTTCTTCCCCTTCAGATACTAAAAGTTCTTTTACATATTCATGTCCTACTATATAGTAGTCTATTTCGTTTTGTATATGTGTTGAGTGAACTGTGTAATCTGTAAGTATAGAAATTAATGGTGGTACTTCTACGGGATCTTCAGACCAATGGAAGTAGCTAGAAAGTTCTTCTATTTCATTAGATGAGTTTTCTGCAAGTTTTTTATCGTTCGATATTTTTTTTAGTTTACACAATGCAATCATAGGGAATGGATGTGTCCCTATAATTAGGCTAGGTTCTTCAGTTTTTATTAAAGTTTTTAATTTTCTAGCTAATAAAGATGTTAGAGGATTGTCTTTGTATTCGTTTTTTGAAACAAGCTCTGAATCTGAAAGTCTATATATACTTCCATAAGCTTCTGGAGTGTACATAGCAGATTTTTCGTATCCTCTTGATATTAACTTATCAGTAAAACTATTTATCAATTTTAAGCTGTCTATTATTTTACATTCAATTGGTTCACCATTTATATTTTTTAATTCAAGTTCTTCTTGAATTGCTTTAGCAGCGCGGTTATGTCCACCACCTGTAGAAGCTGACATAATAAGTACTTTTTTCATAAAATCCTCCTATATTTCAACAAATAGATTAATTTTATAAAAGTATTTGCTGATTAAAAATAGACATTTTACTTGTCTAAAAATATTTTTATTCATTAATTCAATATTAAATCTAATACAATAATAAAAAAATTACAAGTAATATGAACGAAATATCATATTGGAAAAATAGAAGTTTTTAAGTGTAAAATAAATAATTTTAAAAAAGATAAAAAAAGTTTTAAAAAAGTGTTGACGTAAAATGTGAAAGCTGATATTATAATACTTGTCCTTGAGAGAGGGCAAGAAAATAAAAAACAAAACGAAAGTTTT
>UQCY01000032.1 GCA_900539645.1 uncultured Clostridium sp.
ATTTATAAAAAGAATTTCAATTATTATTTTAATTATAGATTTATTATTTTTGGACATAATTATTAAATTCAGAGTAAAAATAATAAGTCGCAAAATAGGGGAGGTAGATTATGTTAGGAAATACTAAAGTTAAAAGTCAAGGATTATGCAAGTATTGTGGTAAAAAACTTGCAGCAAATGAAATGTTGGAGCACTTATCAGAGTGTAAAAATAGGGAGAAAAAAGTTTATGATTCAAAAAGAAAAAAAGAAGGTTTTTTCGATATTTTAATAACTTCAAAGTCAAATGAAGATTACTGGATGATAATAGAAGTTAGTGAAAAAACGATGTTAAAAGAAATAGACACATTTTTAAGAGAAATATGGGTAGGTAATGAGGATTGTCTAAGTGAATTTAAGATTGAAAATATAAAGTATAAATATCTTCCAAGTGGAAGAACTCTATACGTTGAACCAAATCAAAGTATGTATCATACAGTAAAAAATATTTTGGAAGAAGGGAAAACGTTTAATTATACTTATGATGAAAGTAAGTATACAAAAATAGAGTTAAATGTATTTAGATATAGAGAAGGAATAAGACACGAAGAAGAGGATATAGTACTACTATCTAGAAATATTTCTCCAAAGATAACATGTTGCAAATGTCGACAAAACCAAGCTATTTGGGTTGATTCAGAGATGTATTCTTTAGGATATGATGCCTTTTGGTGTGAAGAATGTAGAGAAGAAATCAGAGAGAATGCTGGGATAAAAGAGTGGGAGCTATTAGATAATTTGTTACCTATTTGCAATTCGCCTAGGATGGGAATTAATGATTATGAAGGCAGCGACTTTTATGCAGATGAATTTAAAACTGATTTAGATAGAGAATTAGTCAAAGAAAATGAGCCTAAAAAAGTAAAAAAAGATACTATTGAAAAATTTAAAATAAATCAAGATGATGTTTATTACACCATAGATGAATGGGAAAATAACCAAATACAATTTGAAAATTTAGAAGTGGAGAGAGATTTAGCTACATTAAAAGAGTGGGAGGAATTGTATCTTGAAGCTGAAAAGATAAAAAGGTTTAAAGTATGGGACTATTTATGTGAGTTTGAAATTATAGCTCTAAAAAGGAAAGGACAAGAACCTATCTTCTATAGTATATTAGGCGAAGATGGGAAAGAATATGGCGTAGATGTATATGAGGGATATGATGACTTTAAAACATTTATGATGGATTGCTATTCTGAAGAACTTAATATATCAAAAAACTATGTTAAAGCATTTAAGAGTAATTTATCATGCCGTTGGGGTAATTTAGAGGAACTTTCACAAGAACAGCTAGATATTATAAAGAAACTAGAATCTAAATACAATGGCAAAAAAAATTGGCTTTATTTTATGTCATTTGAAGAAGGATATAGTCCATGCAATCTTGAAAGAGATGAAGTAATACGTATGACGAAATATTTAAAAGATCTTGGAATAATTCTAGAAAAATTTATTGGAAAATTTATGAGTAATGTTGATATAGATTTTGATGAGATAATGTGTGTAGAATATATAGAAGAAAAGGACGATTGGAAGCTATATAAAGAAAAAAATCCACTAGAATTCTATAAGCTATCTAAAATAAAAGATGAAGATAGAAACAAACTAAACATATTAAAGTCAACTCCAAAGGTCGATTCAATTTTAGATGTAGATATAATACCTTTAAGAAGGGTTGTAAATGATAAAAAATACAGTAAACCTTTAACTCCGTCTATATATGGAATGGTAGATGTAAGAACTGGAAATTTAATAAGTAATAAAATTTCTGAACCTAGTGAAGATGTTGAGGATCTACTTGCAAAAGAAGTAATAAGATTTATAGATGAAATTGGAAGACCTAAAGAAATAAGAACTGCAAATATGCTGATAGAATCAAAATTGTATGATATGTGTGATGAGTTAGATATAGATTTAAAATTAAAGAAAAGCTCAAATGTAGGGAAAAAATTTGGTGAATACATAATGTACAGAAAAGAAATAGATACTAAGCTATTAAACTAATAAAACACATAAAGAAAAAACACCTTCGATTTCGAAGGTGTTTTTCTATTATTTTAAAAGTAATTAGTTTAAAGATTGTTCAGTAATTGAGTAAGAACCCAATTATTATGATTTTTTAGATAATAAATTCCCTGATTTGCGGTAATAACACTATCGGATACCTCTCTAAAAGTCATAGAAGCATTGCGGAATTCATCTGCTTCATGTCTAGTTGTAAAAATAATTGATTTATTTATAGAACCAGTAATTAAAAGAAGTTCCATATCGTCCTCTGATTTTATTCTAGAATGAGGTATATCTGTGTGTTTTTTCATATAGCTTATATGTGTATCAAGCACATATACATCCTCTTTTGCATTTACAATATCATTCATTGTAACAGTATCTTTTCCAGCTAGCTCGTGATCTTTTGGAATCATTATGCCAAAAGGACAAGAGCGAACAAGCTTACTGCCTATGTTTTCAGGAAGTTCTAAAGTCTGTGATACATACGCTAGAATAATATCGTATTTACCACTCAATAGATAATCGGCATAATAAGCATCCTGGCATCTATCAAAAATAATATCGACGTTTGGGTATTTTGATTTTAAAGCAGATACTGCAGGGTCTAAAATATTAAGAGAACTGAATCCGTACATACCTATAGTCAACTTACCTTTTGAGTACATTGAACTAAACTTTGTTTTCATAACCGCATCTTCATACGCTTTCAAAATTTTTACTACTTCTTTGTAGAAGATTTCTCCTTGAGGAGTTAATGATACATTTCTACTATTTCTAATAAATAATTCTGTACCCAATTCCTCTTCGAGGTTTTGAATATGATGACTTATTGCGGGTTGAGCGATGTGACATTCTTTAGCTGCCTTTGTAAAATTTTTGTTACGTGCAACACTTTCAAAATAATGTAGTTTCTCAATTTTCATACTTAATCACCAATTAAAAAATTTATTTTTTAGTAGATATAGCAGATACTTTATTTAAATACTTAATAATAAGAATATCTAACTATAAGAAAACATGTATACTATTTATTATAAATGAAAATATCAGAAAATACAAAAGAATTTTAAGTCCAATAGAAAAAATCATATATATATGTGTTATATATAAAAAATCTATAGACAGAAAAAAATAATACAATAGAATACTGTATAATATCGAAAATCATATTGACAAAATGTAAAAAAATATATAAAATAATTAGTTTAGGGTTGACTAAAAAATGAATTTGTGCTATTATGTAAACATAGAAAAATTGGGAAGGTGATATGATGGCAACAGTTCAGACTTTAGAAAACATAAAAACTACTCTTGAAAAGCATATAGGCAAAAGAGTGCAGCTAAAGGCTAATAAGGGAAGAAAACAGATTGTCACAAAAAGAGGAGTACTTGAGGAAGCATATCCAAGTGTATTCATAGTAAGAGTAGACGACGGAGCTAATGGTTCATCTAGAATTTCTTATAGTTATTCAGATTTACTTACTTCTAATGTGAAATTACAGGTAATAAAAGCAAAATCTGAAGAGGATCGCAAAGTAAGCTAGGAACAAGATTTGAAAATTATAGAGTAAAAAATCTACAGTATACGATAAATAATCTATACTGTATAATTTTTTTTGAGCAAAATTTAATTATGTAACTCAAATTTGATTTAGAGAATAGGGAATTGTATATTATATACACAATTCCCTATTTTTTGTAGTATAATTAATTATATAAATTATTTATTTGCAAAATATGTCGGAGGATAGTGAAATGAAGGTTAAATGTAGAGCTAAAATAAATTTATCTATAGATGTACTTGGAAAGCTTCCAAATGGATATCATCTTGTTGAAATGATAATGCAGTCGATTGATTTATACGATATTCTCGACATAAAAGAGCGAACTGATGGAAAAATAGTACTTAAAAGCAAGAGTAAGGAAATACCACTTAATGAAAATAATATAGTGTATAAAGCAGCAAAACTCCTAAAAGAAAAAACAGGGGTAACAAAAGGTGCTGAAATTTTCATAGATAAGAGAATACCAGTTGCAGCAGGTATGGCTGGGGGGAGCACAAATGCCGCTGGAACTTTAGTAGCGCTTAATGATATATGGGAATTGGGGCTTAGTGAAACTCAATTAAAAGAAATAGGGTTTGAACTTGGCGCTGATGTTCCGTTCTGCATATCTGGAGGTGCGGTATTAGCAGAAAATTTAGGTGAACAACTTACAAATATAAAAGGTTTAAATAAAGATATTTTTGTGCTAGTATGTAAGCCAGAATTATTTGTATCTACAAAAAAAGTGTATGGTAAACTAGATATGTCTAATGTATCCAAAAGACCGGATAATAAATATCTTATAGAATGTCTTAAAGATGATAAAATAGATGAACTTGCAAAAAATATGTGTAATGTTTTAGAATCTGTGACATCTTTAATGCATCCAGAGATAGAAGATATAGAAAATATTATGAAAAGAAGTGATGTTCTAGGAACTATGATGAGTGGAAGTGGACCTACAGTATTTGGACTGTTTGATTCACAGGATAAGGCTGAAAAAGCAAAAGAAGAATTATTAGATAAATACAGACAAGTGTATCTTGTTAGAAGTGCTGAAAGGGGAATTGAATTAAATGGAAAATTTAACTAAATTAAATTTAGATAACTATAAACCACTTAGAGATGTTGTCTTTGAAAGTTTGAGAAAGGCTATAGTAGAAGGAAGTCTAAAACCTGGTCAAAGACTTATGGAAGTTCAGTTAGCAGAACAGTTAGGAGTAAGTAGAACACCTGTAAGAGAAGCGATAAGAAAATTAGAACTAGAAGGATTTGTTATAATGCTTCCTAGAAAAGGTGCATATGTAGCTGATATGTCTGTTAAAGATATAATAGATGTATTAGAAGTTAGATCTGCATTAGAAGGTCTTGCAGCAAACTTAGCAGCAGAAAGAATGGATGAAAAAGAAGTAGAAAATTTAAAAGAAATATCAGAGTCACTTAATGTTGCAATGGAAGGTGGAAACCTTGATGAAATTCTTAAAAAAGATGTAGAATTCCATCAGTGTATATTTGAAGCAGCTGGAAATAAAAAGCTTACTCAGATGATAAACTCTCTTTGGGAACAGGTATATAGATTTAGAGCAGGATATATGTCTGATAAAAATGCAATGATAGGTATAAAAGAAGAACATGCTCATCTTATAGATGCTATAGTAAGTGGTGATGGAGAAAGAGCATCTAAATGTGCTAAAAATCATATAGAAAGAGCAGAACAGTATATGATAGATAAAGCGGATAGAATATAAGGTATTAATCGATAAGGAGATTTATTATGGATAAAAGAGGAATCGGTGTTTTTGATTCTGGATTAGGAGGTCTTACAGTATTAAAAGAAATTAAAAGGATACTTCCTAATGAAGACCTGGTATATTTTGGAGATACTGCTAGAGTACCATATGGTCCTAGATCTAAAGAAACGATAATGAAATATACTTTTCAAGCGATAAATTTCTTACTAACAAAAGATGTAAAAGCTATAGTAATCGCTTGTAATACAGCTACAGCTAGAAGTTTAGTTGAAGCACAAGAAAAGTATGACATACCTATAATAGGTGTTATAGAGGCTGGTGCTAGAACAGCTGCAGCATCTACAAAGAATGGTAAGGTTGGTATTATAGGAACTGAAGGGACTATAAAATCAAAGGCATACAATACTGAAATCAAAAAAATAGATAAAAGAATAAAAGTATACGGTAAGGCTTGTTCTTTATTTGTACCTATAGTAGAAGAAGGTTGGGCAAATACTGAAGTTGCTAGACTTACTGCAAAAGAATATTTAAAAGATCTTGAAGAAAAAGGAGTGGACTCTATAGTACTTGGATGTACTCATTATCCACTATTAAAAAGAACTATAGGTGAGGAAGTAGGGATGGAAGTCAAACTTGTAAACCCTGCTAGAGAAACGGCAATAGACCTAAAAAATATACTTATAGAAAGAAATCTTTTAAATACAAAAGAGGAGCTTGGGGAATGTAAATACTTTGTATCGGATATAAACGTAAAATTCCCATCTATAGCCAGAGAATTTTTAAAAACTAAAATAGAAGTTGAAAAAGTAGAGATACAGAGATATTAAATTTATTATAAGCGAGGAAATATAGTGAGTAATAAAATAATAATAAAAACAAAACAGTACGATGTCGACGGAAATATGGACACTATAGAGCTAAAAGCGTATGGTCAGATTATAGAAAAAAAAGGTAGTATCTATATCAAGTACAATCAAAAGGAAGAAGATATGGAAGTGAAAAATACCATAAAAATATCAGAAGACTGTATAAAGGTTATAAAATCTGGAAGTGTAAATTCTACAATGACATTTACTAAAGGAAATAAACACACAAACAAATACGCAACGCCACAGGGAATATTTTTAATAGATACTAAGGTAAACGACTTTAAAATCTCAAATGGAGAAAAGAAATTAGAAGTACATTTGGATTATATGATAGGAATCCAAAATATGTTTGCTGGAAGAAATAAAATGATTATCAAAGTTGAAAAATAATTAAATTAAAAAAATAAGAGAATAATTTTTATAAGGTAGCGAAAAAGCTACCTTTTATTGCATTTATTTGGTATTATTATACTTAGGCGATTTATATAATAATATAAATCATTTGTTTACGACAAAATTTAAAAAGAGGTAGTAAATATGATATTTGACAGAGTTGTTGATACTATAGATAAACACAATATGATATCGTATGGAGATAAAATAATAGTTGGACTTTCAGGAGGTCCCGATTCAGTTTGTCTTCTTCATATATTAAATAGATTAAAAGAATCGAGAAATTTAAAGATATATGCAGCACACCTAAATCATCAGATAAGAGGTATTGAAGCACAAAAGGATGCACTATTTGTATCTGAGCTTTGTGACTCTCTTGAAATACCTGTATTTATAAAATCTGTAGATGTCCCAAAATATTGTGAAGAAAAAGGACTTTCTTTAGAAGAAGGTGCTAGAAATATAAGATATGATATGTTCTATGAGATAAAAAGAAGAACAGGAGCTAATAAAATAGCTATAGGACATAACATGAATGACCAGGCAGAAACAGTTATGATGAGAATTATGAGAGGAACTGGTCTGCAAGGTTTAAGAGGAATAGAATATACTAGAGAAAATGGTATAATTAGACCAATATTAGATATAGAAAGAAAGGATATAGAAGCTTATTGCGAGCAGCATGAGTTACATCCTAAAATAGATCAGACTAATCTAGAAAGTATATACACAAGAAATAGAATTAGATTAGAGCTTTTACCTTATATGCAGGAACATTTTAATAGTAATGTAGTAGAGTCTATAGTAAGACTTAGCAACAGTATGAAGAGCGATGGTGACTATTTGGATTCTGAAGCTATGAAAGCATACGATGAGGTAGCTACATTAGACGATAAAGCTGTAGAGGTAAATGTAGAAAAGTTATCTGGATACCATGAAGCTATACAGAGTAGAATAATAAGATATGCTATAAAAGATGTACTAGGTGATACAAACTTTGTAGATCAGAAGCATATTGAAGATGTTATGCAACTTATAGATACATCAAAAAATGGAAAAATGTTAAATCTTCCAAGAGGGGTATTTGCATATAGAAGAGCAGATAGTATACTATTTACATTAGAAGAAATAAAAGAAGATGAGATAGAATACAGCTATCATGTACCTAAGGATGGATTTATAAAAATAAAAGAGTTGGGTATATTAGTCGATTCTGACGTTATAACGATTGAAAAATATAGAAGTCTTAAAAAAGATTCATCTGTAAAAGCCGTTGATTTTGATAAGATAAAAGGGGGTATAACTGTAAGGAATAGACAGCCAGGGGATAAGATTAAGTTAAAAGGTGGAACTAAAAAGATAAAAGATCTATTTATAGATTTGAAGATACCTAGAGAAATGAGAAATAGAGTTCCAATTGTTGTTGACGAGGAAGAGGTAATTCTCGCTGGTGAATACAGAATGAATGAAAATTATAAAATTGATAAAAATACAAAAAAAGTGCTTAAACTCAGCATAAAAAAACTGTAGTACCTTAAAGAGGGGAGGAAATTTAATTTGAAAAAAATGCTAAGAGGAATGGTATTTTACGTTCTAATGTTAGCTATAATAGTAGGCGTTATTCAGTTTACTGGAAAAGAAGTAGAAGAAGTAAAAGAAATTCCGTTTTCAAAAGTATATCAAGAACTTAATGAAGGGGATATAGCCTCAATATATTTTGTGGATGATACATCTGTTGAGGGTGTGCTAAAGGATAAGACAAAATTCAAATCTTACATACCATCAGAAGTAAGAAGTGAGCAATTTGCGGATAAAGTTTTAGAACAGTCAAAACAGAATAAGCTAGTAATAGATGGTGAGCCTGAACCTACAACACCTTGGTTTATATCAATGCTTCCAACATTTATAATGCTTATATTCCTAGGAATACTTTGGTTCAGCTTTATGAATCAGTCTCAGGGCGGCGGAGGCAAAGTTATGAACTTTGGAAAATCTAAAGCCAAATTACACAAAGATGGAGATGGAGAAAAAGTAACATTTAACGATGTTGCTGGTCTTCAGGAAGAAAAAGAGGATTTACAGGAAGTTGTAGATTTCTTAAAAAATCCTAAAAAATACACGCAACTTGGTGCGAGAATACCAAAAGGTATACTTATGGTAGGACCTCCAGGTACAGGTAAAACATTCTTATCAAAAGCAGTAGCTGGAGAAGCTGGGGTACCATTCTTCAGTATAAGTGGTTCTGATTTCGTTGAAATGTTCGTTGGGGTAGGTGCATCTAGAGTTAGATCATTATTTGAAGATGCTAAGAAAAATGCTCCAGCAATAATATTCATAGACGAAATAGATGCTGTTGGTAGAAAAAGAGGTGCTGGTCTAGGTGGAGGACACGACGAAAGAG
Organism: uncultured Clostridium sp.; assembly: GCA_900539645.1. Classification (GTDB taxonomy): domain Bacteria; phylum Bacillota; class Clostridia; order Peptostreptococcales; family Peptostreptococcaceae; genus Peptacetobacter. The sequence continues at coordinate 9,007 of UQCY01000032.1, forward strand.
AACAGACACTTAACCAGTTACTAGTTGAAATGGACGGTTTCGGAATTAATCAGGGTATAATAATAATGGCTGCAACAAATAGACCAGATATACTAGACCCTGCACTTTTAAGACCAGGTAGATTTGATAGACAGGTTGTAGTTGGAACTCCTGATGTTAAAGGTAGAGAAGCTATATTTAAAGTTCACTCAAGAAAGAAACCTCTAGCAGACGATGTTAGATTAGACGTATTAGCTAAGAGAACACCAGGATTTACTCCTGCAGATATAGAAAACCTTATGAATGAAGCAGCTATATTAACTGCTAGAAAAGGTGAAAAGAAAATAAGAATGGCTACTATAGAAGAATCTATAACTAAAGTTATAGTTGGGGTAGCTAAAAAATCAAGAGTAATAAGCGATAAAGAAAAAAGACTTACTGCATACCATGAAGCAGGACACGCTGTATGTGCTCACCTATTAGAAAATGTAAGCCCAGTACATCAGGTAACTATAATACCTAGAGGTATGGCTGGTGGATTTACAATGCAGCTACCTATAGAAGATAAGTACTTTGCTACTAAGAGAGATATGGAAGAAAATATAATCGTTATGCTTGGTGGTAGAGTAGCTGAAGAGTTAGTTCTTAAAGATATATCTACTGGAGCTTCTAATGACCTTGAAAGAGTTAGTCAGACTGCTAGAGATATGGTTAAGAAATACGGTATGAGTGCTAAGATAGGACCTATGACATTCGACAGTGAAGGAGAGGTATTCTTAGGAAACAGTATATCAAACACTAGAACATACTCAGAAGAAGTTGCAAATGAAATAGATGTAGAAATAAGAAACATAATAATAGGTGCTTACGAAATGACTAAGAAAATCCTATCAGAAAATATGGATAAATTAGAAAATGTAGCACAGGCACTTCTAGTATATGAAACACTAGATGCAGAAGAATTTGTAAAAGCTATAGACGGAACTCTTCCTCTAGATGTCGATTTAAATGAAGTAGAAGAAGCTAAAAAAAGAGAAGCCGGCGCTATAGATTACAAAGCTGACTTTGTAGAAGTTAAAGACGAAACAACAGAAGAAGAAAATTCTAAAGTTGCAGAAGTAGTTGAAGAAAACAATGATAACACTTCTGATAAAGTAGAAGAAAAAGAAGACAACACTTCTGATGAAGAGTAAGTCTATAAATAAAAAGATAAATTAGGGGGAAGGTGGATACCTTCCCTTTTTTATACATGAATTATTTGCAATTGTTTTATGATTTGTGAAAAGGGAGAAAAGAAATGAGCAAGGATAATAGAAAAAGAATAATAGAGATGTTATCTAATTCTGGAGAGGAGTTTATATCTGGAGAGAGTATTTCTAAAGAACTTGGAATTTCTAGGGCAGCTGTATGGAAGCATATAAACTACTTAAAGGAAAATGGATATGAGATAGAAGCGATAAATAAAAAAGGATATAGGATTGTAGATGTAAATTCAGATGTTATAATACCAGAGCAGATAACTGCAAATTTAGATACAAAATTTGTGGGACAAAATATAAAATATTTCCAGGAGATAGATTCTACAAATAATTATGCAAAAGATAATTTTGAGTCTTTAAAAGATGGAACTCTTATCATATCTGAGTATCAATCTGCTGGTAAGGGAAGACTTGGAAAAAACTGGCAATCAAATATCGGAGAAGGTATATGGATGAGTCTGATGTTAAAACCAGAGATACCAGTATATAAGGCTCCGTTTTTGACACTTGTTGCTGGAGCAGCCATATTAAATGCTTTTAGAAATATTGGTGTAGATGCTGAGATAAAATGGCCTAACGATATAGTTTTAAATGGTAAAAAGATGTGTGGAATTCTTACTGAGATGGTTGCAGAAGTGGAGAAAGTTGGATGTGTAGTTATAGGTATGGGAATAAATGTAAATACAATGTTATTTCCCGGGGAATTATCTGAAAAAGCTACTTCTCTAAAAAAAGAAGGGTTTGAACTTAAAAGATCGGATATAATAAGAGAGATTATGCACGAATTTGAAAAACTTTATACTACATATATAGAGTATGGAAGTAAAGAAGAAGTAATAAGCGTATGTAGAAAATACTCTGTTCTTATAGGTAAAGATGTTTATATTATAAATAAGAATCATAGAGAAAAAGTGTACTGTATGGATATAAGTGATGATGGAAATCTTATAGTAAAACACGATGACGGAGTGATTGAAGAAGTGATATCTGGAGAGGTATCTGTAAGAGGACAAAATGGTTATATTTAATCACTTTGTATACAATATTATTGACATAGATATACCTAGTTGTTAAAATAACTATGCTAGGGAGATGTATAAGAGAAAATAATCTGATATAAATTAGAATACGAAAGAAGGATAAGATTTATGTTATTAGTATTTGATGTGGGAAATACAAATATGGTTTTAGGACTATATGATGGAGATAAACTTGAAAAACATTGGAGAATTCATACAGATAAATATAAAACTTCAGATGAATATGGAATGCTTATAAAGGATTTATTCAGACATTATGATTTAAAGATAGAGGATATAGACGATGTTATAATATCTTCTGTTGTGCCTGATGTTATGCATTCTTTAGAAAATTTTGCTAGAAAATACTGTGATAAAGAAGCTATGGTAGTCGGCCCTGGAATAAAAACAGGTCTTAATATAAAATACGATAATCCAAGACAGGTTGGAGCAGATAGAATAGTAAATGCTGTTGCAGCTATAGAAAAATACGGATATCCGCTAATAATAGTTGATTTTGGAACAGCTACAACATTCTGTGCTATATCTGAATCAGGAGAGTATCTAGGTGGAACTATAGCACCAGGAGTTAAGATTTCTAGTGAAGCATTATTCCAGAGAGCATCTAAACTTCCTAGAGTTGAGCTTATAAAACCGGGTACAGTAATAGCTAAAAACACTGTTTCTGCAATGCAGGCAGGCCTTATATATGGATATGTAGGTCTTGTAGATAAGATAATTGAAATGATGAAGGATGAATTAAAAAATCCGGATGTAAAGGTAATAGCTACAGGAGGACTTGCAGGTCTTATATCATCAGAAACAGATAGTATAGATGAGATAGATAAATTCCTTACATTAGAAGGTCTTAGAATGATATACGAAAAAAATAAAGAAAATGAGTTATAGAATGAATTTTATAGATTGGAGGTGCTTTAATAGTACCTCTAATTTTTTTATCTACTTGAGGTGTGTGTTATTGAAGAATAGTAGAGTTTTGTGTTAATATAATACCATTGACTTTAAGAAAAATAGATTTAAATAGAAAGGAAGTGTAATATGAGAATAGGTGATGTAGTCCTAGAAAATGAAGTTTTTTTAGCCCCTATGGCTGGAGTTACTGATTTAGCATTTAGACTTATATGCAAAGAATACGGTAGTGGGCTTTTATATACAGAGATGATAAATGCAAAGGCTCTTTGCTACGATGATGAAAAGACAAAGGGAATGCTTAAAATAGAAGAAGAGGAGCATCCTGTCGCCGTACAGATATTTGGATCTGAGCCAGAATTTATAGCAGGTGCGACAGAGATTTTAAATGAACATTCAAATGAGATACTAGATATAAATATGGGATGTCCTGCTCCAAAAGTTGTAAAAAATGGAGATGGTTCAGCTTTAATGAAAACTCCAGAGCTTGCAGCAAAAGTTATAGAGGCAGCAGCGAAAAAATCTAAGAAACCTGTTACAGTTAAGTTTAGAAAAGGTTGGGATGAAGATAGCATAAATGCTGTAGAGTTTGCTAAGATGGCAGAGGCAAGTGGTGCTCAGGCGATAACTATTCATGGAAGAACTAGAGCACAGTATTATTCAGGCACTGCTGATTGGGACATAATAGAAGAAATCAAAAATGCAGTTAAAATTCCTGTTATAGGGAATGGAGATATAGTGACAATTGAAGATGCTATAAATATAAGGAAAAAAACTGGCTGCGATGCGATAATGATAGGTCGTGGTGCTCAGGGAAATCCGTGGATATTCAATAGAATAAATCATTATATGAAAACGGGAGAGATACTTCCAGAGCCAACTGCAGAGGAAAAAATAAGAACAGCTATAAAACACTTCAATCTTGCAATTAAAGAAGATGGAGAGTATGTAGCTGTTAGAGAAATGAGAAAACATTTAGGTTGGTATTTAAAGGGAATGAAAAAATCTGCTAGACTTAGAGATGAGATAAACAAGCTAGAATCATCCGAAGAAGTGGTTGGCAGATTAGAGGCATATATAGCTGAATCCTTGACATAATGCGAATATTAGCCTATAATATAGCGGATAAAGTAAAATAATGGAGATTTAATACCCATTTAAAATAAATAGAAAATTTAATATTATTTACGAGAAGGAGTTTAATAAGAAAAATGGAAGCAAATAAAGAAATATTATTAACTCAGGAAGGTTTTGACAAACTAGAAGCTGAGCTTGAAGAATTAAAAACAGTTGGTAGAAAAGATGTTGCCGAAAAATTAAAAGTAGCTATATCATACGGGGATTTATCAGAAAATGCTGAGTACGATGAAGCTAAAAAAGAACAGGCAGAATTAGAAGAAAAAATATTAAAAATAGAAAACATGATAAGAAAAGCAACTATAATAGATGAAGAATCTATAGATTTAAGTAAAGTAACTGCTGGATCAATAGTAAAACTTTACGATTATGATTTTGAAGAAGAAGTTACTTACACAATAGTTGGTTCAACAGAAGCAGATCCATTTGCAGGTAAGATATCAAATGAATCTCCAATAGGAAAAGCTATATTAGGAAAATCTGAAGGTGATGAAGTAGAAGTTCAGGTTCCAGATGGAGTAGTTAAATACAAAATACTATCAATAAGCAGATAATAAATTTATAAATAGTAAATATAAGCAATACAAAATATAAATGGAGGTGCACTATGAGCAATAATAAAAATACTGAAGCAAATGTAGAAATGACTAGTGAAGAATTAAGTGAAGTGCTTCAGGTAAGAAGAGATAAACTAGCTAATTTACAGGAAATGGGAAGAGATCCATTCAAGGAAAGTAGATACGATAGAACTCATTACTCTGTACAGGTAAAAGAAGGATTCGAAGCTTTAGAAGGAGAAACTGTTAAGATTGCTGGACGTATGATGAGCAAGAGAATACAGGGTAAAGCAGGATTCATAGATATACAGGATGCTGAAGGTAGAATACAGTCTTACGTTAGAAAGGATAGATTAGGCGATGAAGAATACACTATATTCAAAACTTACGATATAGGTGATATAGTTGGTATAGAAGGTGAAGTATTCATAACTAAAAGAGGAGAAATATCAGTAAAAGCAGATAAAGTTACTTTATTATCTAAATCTTTACAGATATTACCAGAAAAATACCATGGATTAAAAGACCAGGAATTAAGATATAGACAGAGATATGTTGACCTTATAGTTAATCCAGAAGTTAAGGAGGCATTCATAACAAGAACTAAAGCTCTTAAAGCTTTAAGATCTTACTTAGATGAAAGAGGATTCTTAGAAGTTGAAACACCAATATTAAATACTATAGCTGGTGGAGCAAACGCTAGACCTTTCATAACTCACCACAATACTTTACATATACCAATGTACTTAAGAATAGCTAACGAATTATACTTAAAAAGATTAATAGTTGGTGGATTTGATAAAGTTTACGAAATGGGAAGAATGTTCAGAAATGAAGGTATGGACATGAAACACAACCCAGAATATACAGCAATAGAATTATACCAGGCATATGCTGACTACACAGATATGATGGAAATAACTGAAAATCTTATAGCTCATATGGCAGAAGTTGCTACAGGAAGCACAAAAATAGTTTACCAGGGTAAAGAAATAGACTTCAAACCACCTTGGAGAAGAATGACTATGATAGACTGTGTTAAAGAATTCTCTGGAGTAGACTTCAATGAAATAAACACAGATGAAGAAGCTATAGCTATAGCTAAAGAAAAAGGTATAGAAATAAAACCTGGAATGAGAAGAGGGGAAATAATAGCTGAGTTCTTTGAAGAATTCGGTGAAGATAAATTAGTGCAGCCTACATTTATAACTCATCATCCAGTTGAAATATCTCCATTATCTAAGAGAAATAATGAAGATCCAAGACTTACTGATAGATTTGAAGCTTTTGCTAATGGATGGGAGCTTGCTAATGCATTCTCTGAACTTAATGACCCAATCGACCAGAAAGGTAGATTTATGGATCAGTTAAGAAAGAAAGAGCTTGGAGATGACGAAGCTTGTGATATGGACGAAGATTTCTTAAATGCTCTTGAAGTAGGTCTTCCTCCAACAGGTGGACTAGGAATAGGTATAGATAGAGTTATAATGCTTCTTACTGACTCATCATCAATAAGAGACGTATTATTATTCCCTACTATGAAACCAATAGAAAAACAGGAAGAATCTGCTGAATAATAAAATTGATTTGTTTGATTGAAATTAATATTTATAAAATTTGATAGATAGGACTATTTAACTTTGTTGTTAAGTAGTCCTTTTTTATTCTTAAGGAAATTATAATAATTTAAAACTGTGGAAAACTTGTGTACA
>UQCY01000033.1 GCA_900539645.1 uncultured Clostridium sp.
GTAGTGTATTTTCTTCACCAAAAATAGCCATATACGCCATTATAAATCCCATCATCGCTAAAAATCTAAATGTATTATGTTTAATTTTTCCTATAAATTTACTCTTTTCATTACTTTTTTTCTTCAATCAAATAACCCCCTTTTTTAACACAATGAATATAATAACATATAATTCTTAATTTTTCATTAAAAATATTTATATATTTTATATTCTAATCTTCTGAAAAATCATATTCCAAAAGGGAGTTTTATTTTCATCATGACCAATATTTTATTTGCTATTTATGAGCATAAAAAAACTGCCACACAAATGTGTGACAGTTTTCATTATATAAACTTTAAATTTCTAATCTCAATTATAATTCGAAGATTATTCTCCTGCTGTAAGCATTGCTTCAAGTTTTTTATCGAATACAAGAAGTAATACAGCTGATACTATTAGTATAACTGGTATAGCTATGAATACCTGCATCATACCCATTGATTCCATTATAGTCTGAACGTATCCTGAAGCTTTTGAAGCGAAGAATGTTGCTAATGTCCAAACACCCATTAATACTGTTAAGTATTTAGCTGGAGCATGTTTAGAAACCATTGAGTTTCCTAGTGGAGAGAAGCACATTTCACCTATAGTCTGGAATACTGTGAATCCCATTAACCATATAACTGAAGCTTTAGCTGTTTCTGGAGCACCAACTCCTCTTGTAAATTCTGCACCTATCATAAATACGAATGCTACACCTAGGAATATAAATCCTAAAGAAACTTTCTGTATCATAGTTAAGTCACCCTGAGGTCTGTTAGATAATTTTGTCCATATAGCAGCCATTACAGGTCCAAGTATTATACAAAGTAATCCATTTAGAGTAGTTTCTATCCATACTGGTGGTACTGCGAAGCTACCAACGTTCATATTTACATATGTATTCATGTAAAGAAGAACTGAAGTAGATGCCTGATAGTAAGCAGTCCAGAATATTATTGTGAATGCAGATATTATAATTATTGCTATAACTCTTTTCTTTTCTTCTGAAGTTAAAGGTCTGTTTGATTCTTCTTTAGAAACAACTTTTTCACCTTCTTCTGTATGATGAAGCATTTTCTGTGGTAATTTACCAGCATCACCTAATACTCTCCATCCTAATACAGCAACTATTGTAGCAACTATCATCATTACTCCTGATAAACCGAAACATTTCTGGAATCCCTGAACTAAGTTTCCGTTTACAGTTGTAGCAAATGTATTAGCACATAAGTATCCTAATATTAAAGATCCAAAGAATGAACCAACATTTACGAATGAATATAATATAGAGAACGCAGAGTCTTTAAGATTATCATCATCATATAATTCCCCAACTAATGCGTTTAACTGTCCTTTAAATAGACCAGTACCTATAGAAACAACTGCGATTAATACATGTACGTGCATAACAGATGTTGCGAAGTATCCTATAAACCATCCTACTGCCATTATAAGAGCACCTATAACAACACAGTATCTAGCTCCTAACCATCTGTCTGATATTACCCCACCTATAACTGGTGCTAGGTAAGTGAAAGCCATTAAGTTAGCCCCGATTATTGCTGCATCAGCAGGATCTAACCCAAGACCACCTTCAGCAACAGCTGTAGCTAAGAATAATAATAATAGCGATTTTGATCCGTAGTATGCGAATCTTTCACAAGTGAACACTAGTCCACAAGCGTATAACCCTTTAGGGTGTTTTGCTGAACTATTTCCCATTTTTGAAATCCTCCTATATTTTTTATAAAAGCATTTTGCTTTTCGTATTAGTAGTGACTTTTTATGTAATTTAATTTTCTAAATTTCACTACTTTTTAATTATATAACAATATCTATATATTAATCAAGTTTTTTGTTATCTTTTTGTTACTTTTTTCTGACTTTTTTTAAAGTAATCAATATTAAAAAACTATGATATTTAGATTGATTTCCATTTTCTAAACTTACTTTTTGAAAAGTTTATGAACTTTTTATGAAATTAAAGAAAATAAAAACCGGTATTTAAAATTTATTATTAAATAAATCTTCAATACCGGTTTATTTTATTCTACTCTACATTTTTAGCCATTTTCGTAAGAATTACCACATTTTCATATTCAGAACTTATAAATCCACCTGTTGAATATACTAATTCAGTATTCTTATCTAATTTTATTTTTATGTTTCCTTCAATTATCTCAGCTGAAAATGGACGTCTATTTCTTAAAATCTGTCTTTCTCCTCCAGTTGTTTTTACTATAACAGAATCTACATCTCCATCATAGAAAGTTTTATTTGGAGTAATTATTTTTAAATGTAATGAATTTTCCATTATTCCACCTGCCTTCACCGACTAGATTTTACTATGCATTCTGCACTCTAGCAGTTACATCATCTATTGTTCCAGCAAATAAGAATGCTGATTCAGGAACATCGTCGTGTTTTCCATCTAATATTTCTCTGAATCCTCTAACTGTTTCTTTTATTGGAACATATTTACCTTCTTTTCCAGTAAACTGTTCAGCAACAGCAAACGGCTGAGAAAGGAATTTCTGTATCTTTCTAGCTCTTGCAACAGTTAATTTATCTTCATCTGATAATTCATCCATACCTAATATCGCTATTATATCCTGAAGCTCTCTATATCTCTGAAGTATAGACTGAACTTCCCTAGCTGTTTTGTAATGTTCTTCTCCAACTATTTTAGGATCTAGTACTCTTGATGTTGATTCAAGTGGATCAACTGCAGGATATATACCCTGAGAAGATATCTGTCTTGAAAGAACTGTCTTAGCATCTAGATGTGAGAATGTTGTAGCTGGAGCCGGGTCAGTAAGGTCATCGGCTGGCACGTATACTGCCTGAACTGATGTTATAGAACCATCTTTTGTAGATGTTATTCTTTCCTGTAAAGCACCCATTTCTGTAGCTAGTGTTGGCTGGTAACCAACTGCTGAAGGCATACGTCCTAGAAGTGCTGAAACTTCTGAACCCGCCTGAGTAAATCTGAATATATTATCTATGAATAAAAGTACGTCCTGATGTTCTTCATCTCTAAAGTACTCTGCCATTGTAAGACCAGTTAATGCAACTCTCATTCTGGCTCCAGGTGGCTCATTCATCTGCCCGAACACCATCGCAGTTTTTTCTATAACTCCTGATTCAGTCATTTCCTGGTATAAGTCGTTACCCTCTCTTGTTCTTTCTCCAACTCCTGAGAATACTGATATACCACCGTGCTGCTTAGCTATATTGTTTATAAGCTCCTGTATTAGTACTGTTTTACCAACACCAGCACCACCAAATAGACCTATTTTACCACCTTTTAGATATGGAGCTAAAAGGTCTACTACTTTTATTCCTGTTTCAAGTATTTCTGCATGTGTTTCTAATTCGTCGAAATCTGGAGACTGTCTGTGTATAGGCATTCTTTTTACACCTTCAAGTTCCCCTTTTCTATCAACTGCATTTCCTAATACGTTGAATACTCTTCCTAAAGTTTCTTTACCTACTGGCACACTTATTGGAGCACCTGTATCTATGGCATCTGCTCCTCTTACCATACCATCTGTAGCATTCATAGATATACATCTAGCTGTATCGTCACCGATATGCTGTGTAACCTCTGCTACAACTTTATGGCCATCTTTCATTTCTATTTCAATTGCATTGAATAGGTTTGGAAGTTCTCTACCGCTGTTAAACTTTACGTCTATTACGGCACCTATTACCTGCACTACTTTACCTTTATTCGCCATCTGATTATGACCTCCTTATTTAAGAGCCTCTGCTCCACCGGCTATTTCTGTTATTTCCCGTGTTATAGATGACTGTCTTGCTCTATTGTATTCTGCTTCTAATTTATTTAACATTTCATCCGCACTATCTGTTGCAGACTGCATAGCATTTCTTCTAGAAGCCTGCTCGGAAGCAAAAGATTCTCTTATTCCATTGTACACCTGAGATGCTGTATATTCTGAAATTAATCTTTTGAAAATAACTTCCGCAGAAGGAAGATACTGTCTTCTTGGCTCTACCTTCTTAGGATTTTTTCTTTTTTCTCTTTCATCTAATTTTTTCTCATCCTGTTTAAGCATTTCAAGTTCTACTGGGAATAGTCTTTTTTCTCTTACTGTCTGTATAAGAGCTGATCTAAATTTTGTATATATAAAATATATCTCGTCAATTTCTTTATCTTCGTATAATTGTATAAGATTTTGAGTTATCTCATGCATCTCATCAAATGCACAGTGTTCTGCGCTTTCTATTTTAAAAGGTATTTCAAATCCTTTTTTAGTAAAGTACTCGCAAGCCTTTTTACCAACTGGAACAACCATATCCTTTTTTGGATTCCGCAGTTCCATTACAGATTTGAAGATATTTACATTGTATCCACCAGCAAGACCTCTATCTCCTGCAACAGCTATAAAACATCTTCTTTTAACTTCTCTTTTTTCGACAAATTCTTTACAAGATGATTTTACATCTGCACCAGTTCTAATCATCATATCGTATAATTCATACGCATATGGTTTTGATCTTTCTGCTTTTTCTCTAGCTTTCATCAATTTAGAAGAAGAAACAAGGTTCATCGCACTAGTTATCTGTCTAGTACTTTCTATACTTGCCTTTCTTCTTTTTATCTCTTTAGTTCCGACTCCTGCCATTTATCTCACCTCTTTTTTAAAGTTTTCTACTAATTCAGTGAGTTCTTTTCCGTAGTCTTCTCCATTAAGAATTTTTTCGTATATACTTGGTTTATTTTTTCTTATATAGAAACATAATTCTTTTTCAAAATTATGTATTTCGTTTATCTCTACGTCGTCAAATAATCCATTAAGTACAGAGTAAACTGTCACTACCTGTTCTTCAACTGGTAATGGGTTGTGTTCATCCTGTTTTAGTATTTCTACTATTCTTTCACCCTGTTCTAGTCTAGCCTTAGTATCTGCATCTAAGTCTGAACCGAACTGAGAGAACGCAGCTAACTCTCTATACTGAGAATAAGCTAGTTTTAATTCTGATGCTAATTTCTTCATAGATTTTATCTGGGCTGCCCCACCAACTCTCGAAACTGATATACCAGGGTCAACTGCTGGTCTTATTCCTGAGTGGAATAATTCAGGCTGAAGATATATCTGTCCATCTGTTATAGATATTACGTTTGTTGGTATGTATGAAGAAACGTCACCTTCCTGAGTTTCTATGACTGGTATCGCAGTCATTGATCCTCCACCAAGTTCATCTGAAAGTTTTGCAGATCTTTCAAGAAGTCTTGAATGAAGATAGAATACATCCCCTGGATAAGCTTCACGTCCTGGTGGTCTTCTTAATAATAAAGACATTTCTCTGTAAGCAACCGCGTGTTTACTTAAATCATCGTATATTATTAAGACATCTTTTCCCTGATACATGAATTCTTCACCCATTGCAGTACCTGCATATGGTGCTAAGTACTGAAGTGGAGCTGATTCTGACGCTGTAGCAGATACTACTATTGTATAGTCCATTGCCCCGTAATCTCTTAGTGAGCTAACTAACTGCGCAACAGTAGATTTTTTCTGTCCTATAGCAACATATATACAGATTATATCTTTACCTTTCTGGTTAAGTATTGTATCAGTAAGTATAGATGTTTTACCTGTCTGTTTATCACCTATTACAAGCTCCCTCTGTCCTTTACCTATTGGAACCATTGCATCTATTGCCTTTATACCAGTCTGAAGAGGCTGATATACAGATCTTCTATCCATTATTCCTGGAGCTTCTGCCTCTATAGGTCTTGTTTTATCAGTTTTTATACTTCCTCTTCCATCTATTGGGTTACCTAGAGGATCCACAACTCTACCTATTAGAGCATCTCCTACTGGAACTTCAACTATTTTTCCAGTTCTTTTAACTATGTCATCTTCTTTTATTCCCTCTTCATCTCCAAGAAGAACTGCCCCGACAGTTTCTTTCTCTAGATTTAGAGCCATCCCATATACTTCACCTGGGAATTCAAGAAGTTCGCCAGCCATTACATCATCAAGTCCGTAAATACTCGCTATATTGTCACCTACGTTGAATATTTTTCCTGTATCAGATAGCTCGACTCTGTTATCGTAGTCTTTTATCTGCCGTCTGATTATCGAACTTATTTCTTCAGGATTTAAACCCATATTCTCACCGCCGTTTCTTTATATCATTTTAGACAGTTCTTTTTTAAGTCCGTTTATTCTACTTCTTACAGTACCGTCTATTTCTTTATTTTCAATCTTTATAAAGACTCCTCCCATTAAGGACTTGTCTATTTTATTTTCTAATTTTACAACTCTACTAAATTTCTTAGACATCTTAGTTTCTAGCTCTTTTATCTCTTTATCAGATAATGGAACTACACTGTAGACTGTACCTTTTTCTAGAGTTTTCTTGTCATTTACTAATTTAACAAATCTGTGGTATACATCATCTATATATCTAATTTTTTTTCTATCTATTAGAACCTTTAAGAAATTTATAAGGTATATATCAGTTGTATCAGAAAAGATTTTTTCGAGAATAGCCTTTTTATCGTCGGCTAATATAAAAGGTGTTTTTAATACATCCGAAAGATCCTTATTTTCTTTGATAGTTTTTACAACTTCAGAAAACTGAGCTAAAACCTCGTCTGTAGTTTCAGTTTCTTCAGCTACGTCAAACATAGCTTTTGCATATACTGGAGCTGATTCATCTATCATACTACGTCTCCTGTTCTATCTATAAATTCGTCTATCAGTTCTTTATGTTTATCCTTATCTATTTCTTTTTCTATTACTTTAGATGCTGCAAGGATAACAAGATCTGACATCTCGTCCTTCATATCGTTCATAGCCCGGATTCTTTCTTCCTCTATTTCTCGTTTTGCTCTTTCCTTCATTATTTCAGCATCTCGCTTAGCGTCATCTTTAATCATATATGATTTTTCTTTTGCCGCTTCTACTGCTGAATTTATTATATTTCTTCCTTCTTCTTCTGCTTTTCCAACTTTTTCTTCGTATTCTTTCTTGAAGGCTTCACCTTCTTCTCTTATCTTCTTACCTTCCTGTATATCCATTGCTATATCTTCTTCTCTAGCTTTTATAACAGCCATAACTGGTTTAAATAAGAGATGTTTAAGTATTAGAAAGATTACAACCGCATTGGCTAGCTGGAAAAAGTATTCGTATGTTAGTGTTACTAACGGTTTTAATTCCATACTCTATCCCTCCTTTCTGTGAATATCATCACAGTATAACACGTTATTTCCGTCCTATATCCAAGGATTAACGAATATAAGAATTATCGCTATTATAAGTCCGTATATTGCTGTTGATTCTGCTATGGCAGCCCCAACTATGAATGAAGACATTATTTCACTCTTTGCTTCTGGCTGGTTACCAACTGCTTCTGCTAGTTTACCTGCTGCGTAACCCTGTCCTAAACCTGCTCCTATACCTGTAAATACTGCTATACCTGCTCCTATTGCTGATCCTGCAACTGCTATTGCTGTAGCCATATCCATAATAATTTCCTCCTCTGGCCTTTTGCCATTTAATATTTTTTAATTTAATTTATTTTAATTTTTACTATATTTTTACTTTACACACTCTACTTTATAAACTTAGCATCTTTTCTAAGTTATAAAGTTCTAAGCATTTTTTAATTTTTTCTTTTCTAACTTTCTAGCTTCTCTTTTCTTTAATAGACTAATGTCTACTGAATTACTTATAAATACCATTGTAAGCATTATAAATATAAATGCCTGTATAGAACCTGCAAATATATCAAAGTATAAATGAAGTGGTACCGGCACTAAAAACTGTGCAAACGGAATACTAACTCCTGGTATTAATTCAGATACAAAAGCCATAAGTCTGTAGAATAACATCATTATAAGCGTACCACCCATTATATTACCAAATGGACGGAAACTTAATGAAATAGGTCTAGCTATTTCTCCAACTAAGTTTATTGGTAATAGTACCGGTGTCGGTTCAATCATGTCTTTGAACACTGCGCCACCATTAAATCTAATAGATACTGAATATATAAGTATTACTGTTATTGTAGATAATGCTAATGTAGTATCTAAATCGACTGTAGGCGACCTCAGACCGATTAACGGAACTAGGTTCGAACATAAGAAGAATAAGAATAAACTCCCTATATAAGGAACTATATTTGGTATTCTTTCTACCAATTCTTTCCCCATTGTTGTCTCGACTAAGTTATAAAGTTTGAGAACAGCATATTCGAGGAATACCTGAACTTTACTCTCTGGTACCTTCTTTAAATTTCTTGTTAGAAGATACGATGCTATAGCAAGACCTGCTATTATAATCCAACTTACTATAACTGTTTCGCTGAGCCTAAATCCATTAATATTTACCAACCATCTCGCCTGTGTATTCATCTAGCTATGCCTCCTTTCTCGTAAAAATAGCTGATATCTTCTGCATCATTAAGACTACCTGTGTACTTAAAAGTCCAAGAGCTGCAGTAAACATACTAACTGAATCCAATTTTGCCCCAATAAATAAGATAACGGCATATATTGCGAATCTAAAGAAATATCCTCCCGCAAATTTTAATTGGACTACAGTCTTCCCTGCTTGATTCACCAAACTCTCCGTTGATGATACAAGCATACAAAAGTTAAATATTGAGGCTGCACTTCCTATTATTAGGCCAAGAACAGCCGCACTATCCAACTTTAAAACGCTACCTATAAGAGTCTCTCTGTCTATAGACATCTTTGAACAAACCATTAAAGCTATAATAACAACTATATCAAAAATAATGATTCCTTTTATCACTGCTTTAACCTGATTTTTCAACATATTATCCATCAGATCACATCCCCTTTTTGAAATTATTTTTTCATCCATATTACTCAATTATACCCTATTAACAGGATAAGTAACATAGTATATTATTTATTTTTATGTATTTGTTTAAAATAATAAATTATTTTTTGTTTATTATTAATTTAAACTATTGATTTTTTACAATAAAGCTATATTTTTTAATCATATTGATATCTGAATAATTAGAAAGATGCATGATTTTCGCCTTTGTATTTTGTATATTTTTAAAAACTAACTCATTATAGAATATTTTTTTAAAGTTATCAACCTTATTTTTATCTTTTAACAAAATTTCAATTTAAATTCTTCTAGCTCTAAATTTCTTCACATAAAATCTCTCAATACTAGTTATTCCAACGCTTGTAAAAAAACATTTTCCTGAATTTTACGTTCAAAAAGCACTATTGATAATCTTTTTTTATAGTAAAATAATAAAAAAAAATACCCCGAAAAACTATTTTTCATAATTTCTCGGGTTTGTTTTTACAATTCTTCGGGATATTTTATCATTTCTACTCCAGCTTCCTCTAATAATTGTGTTGAAAGGTCATCTGGATAATCTCCCTTGTATATTATTTTTTTGATTCCTGCGTTTATACACATCTTCGCACATAGTACACAAGGTCTAGTAGTTACGTATAGAGTAGCATCTTTTATGCTAACCCCATTGTATGCAGCCTGTATTATTGCATTTTGTTCTGCATGTAGTGCTCTACAAAGCTCGTGTCTTTCTCCAGAAGGTATATGCATCTGTTCCCTTTTACAACCTATATTTTGACAATGTTCTAAGTTTTTAGGAGCTCCATTGTATCCTGTAGTAAGTATCTGTTTGTCTTTTACAATTATAGCCCCAACCTGTCTTCTTATACAAGTCGATCTCTTTTTCACTACCTCGGCAATTTCCATAAAATATTCGTCCCATGAAGGTCTCATCTTAAATCACTCCTTTTTAAGCAATTATTATATATATATAATGAAACTTTATATTTTAATTATGCAATTTTTATTCAAAAATATTTATAAAAAAACTGCCTCTTTATACAAGATTATAAAAAGGCAGTAGTTATCTCTAAATCAAAATGGATTTATTTTGTGTATTTTTTTTCTATATCCATTAACATATCTACTCTAGTCTGATGTCTTCCACCTTCGAATTCTGTATCAAGGTATGCATCTACTATGTCAAGTGCTAGTCCTGGTCCAACTACTCTTCCACCCATTGCAAGCATGTTTGCATTGTTATGAGCTTTAGTCATTCTAGCTGAGAAAGTATCACTTACAACAGCACATCTTATTCCAGGAACTTTGTTAGCTGCTAAAGATATACCTATTCCAGTTCCGCATACTAATATTCCGCAGTCAGCTTCTCCGTTAGCAACTTTAAGAGCTGCAGCTTCTCCATATTCTGGGTAGTTTACTGAATCTGTTGCATTGTTAGTTCCAAGATCCATTACTTCTATCCCTCTTTTTTCAAGGTGAGCTATTATAGCCATTTTTAAATCGTATCCACCGTGGTCACAAGCTAATGCTATTTTCATTTTAAAATCCTCCATCTCGCTTTAATTTTTACGTTTTATGTCCATTTATGAACATTTCTATTATATTATAACATTAATCTATTTTATAGTACATTACAAACTAGCTAAATAGTATATATTATAATCTTTAATTCGCGTCTATTATTCTATAAGCAGCAGATTTTAAAAGTCTATTCATTATCGCCTGACCAACTCCACAACTTTCAAAGCATACTGAGTAGACTATATCCATTTTTGCTTCGTCCATTTTTATAAGGG
Organism: uncultured Clostridium sp.; assembly: GCA_900539645.1. GTDB lineage: Bacteria > Bacillota > Clostridia > Peptostreptococcales > Peptostreptococcaceae > Peptacetobacter. The sequence goes on from UQCY01000033.1 coordinate 10,671, forward strand.
CATCAAAAAGATTTGATGCTACTTCATCGTAATCTTTTCCTAAGTCTACAACATAATCGCATTCAAATTTATCCACGTCTTTACTCATACACATTATCCCTGTTTTTTTATTTTCTGCATGATTTTTTCTAGATAATTCATTCATTTTTGTAATCACATTATTTTCTTCACCTTTTACTATATATACCTGTGCATTAGGTGAGTAGTGTTTATACTTCATACCGGGAGCTTTTGCTTTTATATTGTCCTCTTTTTTAGTTAAAGATGGATCTATACTAACTTCTCCAAGTACTTCCTCTAACATCTCTTTTGTGATACTTCCTGGTCTAAGTATCATAGGCTTATCCTCACTAAAATCTACAACCGTAGACTCTAGTCCAAAGTCACAATCTCCGCCCATAATTATTCCAGATACTCTTCCACTCATCTCTTTAACAACGTGTTCTGCCTTTGTTGGAGATGGTCTACCAGATATATTTGCAGATGGAGCTGCAATCTGAGTTTTTGACTCTCTTATAAGTGCATTGGCAATTTTATTTGAAGGCATTCTAATTGCTACTGTTGAAAGCCCTCCACTAGTAACATTTGGAACAATTTCCTTCTTTTTTAGTATTATAGTAAGTGGTCCTGGCCAAAAGTTTTCCATAGCTTTTTTAGCCTTTTCACCAACTTCAAGCGCTATTTTATCTACTTCTTCTATGTCAGCTATATGGACTATCAGTGGATTATCACTAGGACGACCTTTTGCTACATATATTTTCTTAGCTGCATCTTCATCCATAGCGTTTGCACCTAGTCCGTACACAGTTTCAGTTGGAAATATTACAGTTTCTCCATTTTTTATTTTTTCAGCCATTTCTCTTATTATGCCCATATCTATATTATTTTCATCTACTTTTTTTATAACTGTTTCCATAAATCCACCGACCTTCTTTTTATAAATTATTTTCTATAATCTAGTTATAACTAATATACAATATTTTCCATAACTAGACTATAGATTTTAGATTTAATTCCTCCTACTAAGCTATAGATTTTACTATAACAATCCCAAGCATAACACCAATTATTGTATATATACTCTTAGACTCCGGTATCATCTCGTCCATAACAACGTACATCATCATACCTGCTGCTATAGAAAGCAATACTCATGTTATTGCGGAGAAAATTTCTCCAAAACTAGAACCAATAAAACATCCAATCGCTATTGGAAGTCCTGCTATCATAGACATTATTACAGCTCTCTTTCCACTTGCCTTATTGCATATAAATCCAATTGCAAGAGCCAATCCTTCTGGCAAATTATGCATACCTATTGCCATAGCCATAGCAATTCCCCGTTTAGGTTCTGCTAAAAAAGTAGTCCCTATTGCAAGTCCCTCTGGTAAATTATGCATTATTATACTCATAAGCATTAAATATCCAGAAGAATTTTCTCCATTGATTTTAACTTTTTCTTTAAGAATTTTTGTAGCTAATGCCCCTAAGAATATCAATATAACCGCATACACAATCCCTATTCCCTCGATGGCCTCCTCAATTAAATCAAACATTACCAACGAAAGCATTATTCCTCCTGATAATCCCATAAAAAAGCTCATATATTTTGAAGCCTTTTCATTGAATAATACAGCGAGAATTCCTCCTAATCCTGTGCCGATTACACCGACAATTAAACCAATTAGAGTGATTTTTAAAATCAAAATCCCTGCGCCTCCTCTTTTTTCTCTAAACACAATTAAAAAGTATTTAAAAAAGTGTCTTATCCTCGAATTCAATTCAATAATAAGACACTTTCTCATTCATTTTTATACTAAATCTGATATATGATAATCATACTTTAAATTAGTTTATAGCAGCCATTTTTTCAGTCTGGTCAACTGTTATTAAAGCATCTATCATTTCGTCTATGTCACCATCAAGGAATGAATCTAATTTGTATAAAGTAAGATTTATTCTGTGGTCACTTATTCTTCCCTGAGGGAAGTTGTAAGTTCTTATTCTTTCAGATCTATCTCCTGTACCAACCTGGCTCTTTCTTTCCGCAGATATTTCTTTCTGCTGGTCTGCAAGAGCTCTGTCGTATAATCTAGCTTTTAAAACTTTCATAGCTTTTTCTTTATTTTTAAGCTGTGATTTTTCGTCCTGACATGATACAACTTCTCCTGTTGGAATATGTGTTATTCTTACTGCAGAGTCAGTAGTATTGACACACTGTCCACCGTTTCCAGAAGCTCTGAAAACGTCTATTCTTATATCATTGTCATTTATTTCTACTTCAACATCTTCTACTTCTGGTAATACGGCAACTGTTGCTGTAGAAGTATGTATTCTTCCTCCTGATTCAGTAGAAGGTATTCTCTGAACTCTATGAACTCCTGATTCGTATTTTAATCTAGAATATGCACCTTTACCTTTTATCATGAATGAAACTTCTTTGTATCCACCAACACCAGTTTCATTTGAACTTAGCATAGATACCTTCCATCCTTTTCTTTCTGCATATCTTGAGTACATTCTTAATAAGTCTCCTGCGAATAGAGCTGCTTCATCTCCACCAGCTCCACCTCTTATTTCGACTATAACGTTCTTTTCATCGTTAGGGTCCTTTGGTACAAGAAGTATTTTTAATTCTTCTTCTAATGGTTCTACTTTTGATTCCATATCAGATAATTCCATTTTAGCTAATTCTCTTAATTCTTCATCTGATTCTTCCTGAAGTATTTCTTTTGATTCAGCTATACTATCTAATACAGCTTTATATTCTCTGTACTTCATTATGATTGGCTCTAAATCTGCATGTTCTTTCATGTATTTCTGCCAAACTTTCTGATCGTTTATTATTTCTGGATCAGATATTTTTTCTGTTAAATCTTTATATGTATCCTCTAATACACCTAGTTTTTTAAGCATTTATATATTCACCTCGTCAATTATTCTCGTATTCCGTCAATTTATCATTATATCACAGTTTTGTGCCTATAACAACTCTATCAATGCCCGGTAAATCCTTCTTTGTGTATATTTTTTCATATCCACAGTTTTTCATTATGTTAGAAACATCTTCTGCCTGGTCGTGTCCTACTTCATAAGCAAGTATTCCACCCTTTTTTAGGTATTTTACAGATCCTTCAGTTATACTTCTGTAAAAGTCTAGTCCATCATCTCCACCTTCTAACGCATTATAGGGCTCATAATCCTTGACCTGAGTGTGAAGTGTTGGTATTACATCTTTTCTTATATAAGGAGGATTAGACACGATTATATCCAATTTCTCCCCACTTCCTTCTAATGCTGAGAACACGTCTGATTTTATAAATTCAGTTCTACTTTCTACACCATTAGATATTGCGTTTTTAGCGCCTATTTCTAAAGCTATATCCGATATATCAAATGATTTTACAAAACTATTCTTTATATAGTATGCAAGGCTAACTGTTATAGCCCCTGAGCCAGTTCCTATATCTAATATATCTATTCTATCTTTTTGTTTATATTCTTCCTCTGAGCAAATTCTTATAATCTCATCTACCAATGTTTCCGTATCTGGTCTAGGAATTAAAACCCCTTCCTGTACATAGAAATCAAGCCCCATAAACTCTCTATTTCCAATTATATAAGCCACAGGTCTACCTGATTTTCTCTCTTCAGCCATTTTTTCGATTTCAGCTAATTTTTTTTCGTCTATCTCTTTATTAAGATTCATATGTAAATATAACTTATCTACATCTCCAAGAGCTTTCATAAGCATTACTTCTATATCCAATCTAGGACTATCACTTATTTCAGAAAACTCATCTGTATATTTTATAATAATATCTCTTATAGTCATCGAATCACCTTTCATTTTTTACAAGTTAATTCTTTTATATTACAGCTTTTAATGAAGCTATTGCTACTTCTAGCTGTTCATCATCTGGTTCTTTAGTAGTTAAGTACTGTAGCATCATACCTGGATAGGCTATTATTCTTGTAAAACCATTATCATATTTCCCAAGTAGTCTTATTATTTCATATGCTATTCCAGCTACTACTGGTATACAAATTATTCTCATTAACACCCTCATCAATGGATTTGGCCATCCAAAGAATGCAAATAGTATTATAGAAGTCGCCATTACTATAAATAAGAAGTTTGTACCACATCTAGGATGTAGTCTTTTAAATTCTCTAGCATTTTCAACTGTAAGCTCTTTACCACTTTCATAACAGTGTATACTCTTGTGCTCTGCTCCATGATACATGAATACACGCTGGATATCCTTCATTAAGGAAATTGAAGCAATATATGCCAAAAAAATCATCATTCGGATGACACCTTCAATCAGCGCCAGTGCCACATGGGATGTAATAAATTTCTGAAAAATCAAAGAAAGATAATATGGCAGAATCATAAAGATTCCAATGGCAAGTACAAAGGAAAATGCAACAGTAATACCCATTTCTGCTTTTTCTTTTTTTGCTGCTGCCTCTTTTGATAATTCTTTCTTTTTTGCTTTGGTGTCTTCCTCATCCTCTTCAAAGAAAGATGCGGAATATGTAAGCGTTGATATTCCAAGTGCCAAAGACTCCACAAAACTTAACACTCCACGTAAAATTGGAATGTTCCGCAATGTCTTGTTTTTAATCAGTCCATAATACTCTTTGGTATCAACGGTAATCTCTCCATCCGGCTTCCGGACTGCCACGGCGTACTTTTCCTTATTTTTCATCATTACGCCTTCTAAAACTGCCTGTCCACCGATTCCCGAATATTTCATGTGTGACCTCTCTTCCTGTTTCTAAAAAA
>UQCY01000034.1 GCA_900539645.1 uncultured Clostridium sp.
CATATTATTTCTAATATTGAGGTCTTTATGTTTTTCTACTAACTTAATGACATTGATTTTCATACACTCTAATTTATTTCTTTATTTTTCATTTTTATTTTTTATTCTAAATAATCTTTTCAACCCACGTCCTATTACCTGGAAGAAAGTCAAAGATTTTAATAATTTGTCTGATTCTATATATTTGTTTACAGCTCTTAAAGTAGCTTTGTTATCTCTTGTAGAAAAGCTATATGTTCCATTTTCTTTGGTAACTATTGCAAAACGAGATATCCATTTTCCACGAAAACTTACAGATCCAAGTACATGATCTACTTCTGTCCAAGGAATCTGAATGTAATCATTTACATTTTTTTCATTATAGAATTCAAACGCTTTATCACCAATCATTACATTTCCGTAGCTAGTTAAACCTAAAAATGATGTTGCAGGTACTGTATAGTCTACTTTTGTATTCATTGATTGTGCCATAAAACACCCTCCTAAAAATTATTATATTTAAAGAAAAAGCTCAGATAACTGAGCTTTTCCTTTGTAATATATTTGAAAATATTTAATTACATTATACCTAATAAGTGAGCACCTATACCAACTATGAATAATGCTATGATTATTACTATTGGAGATACATTTTTCTTTAATAACTTACAGCATAATAATGTTAATAATAAAGCTGCAAGTCCAGGTATTAACTGATCTAAGTTAGCCTGTAATGTAGTTGTTTTAACTACATCTAGAGCATTTCCACCTAATGAGTTATACATTGTAAGTGCCTGTTTTATACCTTCTGCTCCAGCTGGTAAGCTAGCCCAATCTATGTAAGCACCTTCAGGCTGTGTAACCTTAGAAACTATTGGAGTAAATGATATACTTACCCAACGCTGAACTAGAGAACCTATTATGAACATACCAAGTATTGAAGCTCCCTGAGTTACTTTTCCTAATAATCCACCAGATAAATCCTGTGCTATTGAGTTACCAACTTTGTATCCGAATTCCTGAGTGTACCATAAGAAAGCAACACGGATTATGTTCCATGCTAAGAAGAATATTAGTGGACCAACTATATTTCCACTTAATGCTAAAGATGCACCTAATGCACCAAGTATTGGTCTTAGAGTAAACCAGAATACTGGGTCACCAACCCCTGCTAGAGGTCCCATCATACCAACTTTAACACCCTGTATTGCCTGGTCGTTAACTTCAGCACCATTAGCTCTTTCTTCTTCAAGTGCTAATGTAACCCCTATAACTGGAGCTGATACATAAGGATGTGTATTATAGAATTCCATGTGTCTTTTTAAAGCAGCAACCTGGTCTTCTTTATTTGTATATAATTTTTTGATAGCTGGTATCATTGAATAACACCATCCACCATTCTGCATACGTTCATAGTTCCAAGAACCCTGAAGGAACTGATGACGCCAAGCAACAGACATACGGTCTTTTTTAGTTAATGTTTTTCTTTCTGCCATTTTTCTTTTCCTCCTTCAAGATTAATATTCATTTAATATATCGCCAAGTGGATCTCCAGAACCACCATTTCCATTACCACCGTTTCCAGCACTTTCTTTTAGTCCTAAGTATAATAGAGCTAAAGATATACCTATTGTACCTAATGCTATAAGTGTTAACTTGTCTATAGCAGCTAAAACGAATCCTAGAGCGAAGAATGGCCATGTTTCTTTTGTTGACATCATGTTTATAACCATCGCATACCCAACAGCGGCAACCATTCCACCACCGATTGACATACCATCAGCTAACCATGCTGGCATTGCATTTAATGCACTCGTTACAACTGATGCTGGTACGAAACATAAAGCTGCAGCTGGTATAGCTATTCTTACACCCTGAAGTAATATAGCTATTATATGCCACATTTCCATTTTTCTCATGTTTGCTTCTTCAGCAGCAGCATCCATGAAGTGAACTATTGGTATAGATAATGTACGAACTATCATAGTTAAGAATAAACCTGCTACTGATAGTGGTATCGCAACTGCTATAGAAGTAGATATTGCAGTCTGAACATTAGTAGTTCCACCATTTAATCCTAATACCATTATTATTGCAGAAGCAACTGATGCTAAAGCAGCATCTGGTGCAACTGCAGCACCAACGTTTGCCCATCCAAGAGCTATCATCTGTAATGAACCACCAAGGATTACACCCTCAGTTAAATGTCCACTTACTAATCCTATTAATGTACATGCCACTAGAGGCTGATGGAACTGGAATTCATCTAGAACCCCTTCCATACCTGCTAGCAAGGCAACAACAATTATTAAAAGTACTGTTATCATTGACATAACTTTATATCCTCCTCGCCTTTATGCTTTTGCTAATTCAGCTTTTGCTTTTTTAAGAAGATCATCGATATTTTCTGCTGATTCACTTGGAACCTTACGAACATCAAATTTTATTCCCATATCTTTTAATTCTTCTATTGTTTCTATATCTTTTGCGTCCATTGCTATTGCTTTATTTGCAACAACTTTACCTACAGAGTGAGCCATAGAACCTAAGTTTAGTTCTTTAATTTCAACTCCACCTTTTATTGCTCTTAAAGCATCCTGTGGTGTTTCGAATAATAACATTGCTTCAGTATTTCCAAAACGAGTATCTTTCTGAACTTTTATCATTTTGTCTATTGGAACAACGTTTGCTCTAACCCCAGGAGGAGCCGCCTGTTCTATCATTTTTTTACGTAAATCATCGTGAGCAACAGAGTCTGAAACTACGATTATACGATTTGGTTTTGTTGTTTTTGTCCAAGTTGTAGCAACCTGTCCATGTAATAAACGTGTATCTATACGAGCTAACACGTATTTTATTTTTCCGTCACCTATTACTGTTCCTTCTGGTATTGCACCACCAGCAGTTGCCTGAACTGGAGCAGCTTCTTCTTTTTTAGGTTCTAAAGATTCAGGACAAACTTTTATTCCTTCTCTTCCAGCACCTACTATATAAGCTGCTATTTCGTGAGCAGTTTCCATAGATAGACGTGCACCGTATGCTTCTACAAGCATTGGTAAGTTAAGACCAGTAACTATAGCCCATTTTTCGTGTCCTTCAACAAGTCCTGTAGCCTGATTGAATGGTGTACCACTCCATAAGTCTACTAAGAATAAAACTTCTTCAGGATTTTCGAATGTAGCAATAGCTTCTTCCATCTTAGCTTTTAAATCGTTTGGGCCTTCGCTTGGCTGTAATGTAACAGCTTTAACATTCTGCTGTTCACCGAATATCATTGATACTGACTGTAGTATCCCTGTAGCAAAGTCACCATGACTAGCAAGAACAATTCCTACCATATCTCTTTTCCTCCATCCATTAATTTTTATATTCTCGAGTTTATGAATAGAGAAGGCAAATTATCGTCATAAAATTGCATTTTAAACCAACCTCTTAAAGTTAAAAATATCACAATTAAATTAATATAATAGCTCTATACCATTGGGTATCAGTCTTTTGCTTTCCCTTTTCCCAAAACTCATTAAATACATTATCCATTATATAGAACATTAAAATTTTTTTCAACAATTATTTGACAATATGAATTTCTTATGAAAATAGGATAACCTTTGTCTACTTTATTTGTTAATAAAAAAAAGCTATGCTGATTTTTTATTAACAAAATTTGCATAGCTTTACTTTATATTTTTATTTATTACTTTTCTTGCTAAAATATTTTTTCAATTTCTTTATAAAACTAAATTATAATAGTTTTTTTCTATACATTATTCAACTGTAACAGATTTAGCAAGATTTCTTGGTTTATCTACATCAAGACCTTTCATTGTTGATACATAATAAGCTAGTAGCTGCATTGGGACAACTGCAACTATAGGCACTAACATATCATCACAGTTTGGTATGTATATTACTTCATCAGAAACTTTTTCAACGCTAGTATTGTGTTCTTGAGCTATTGATGCAACAAATGCACCTCTTGCTTTTACTTCCCGCATATTTGAAACCATTTTTTCGAATAAGTTTTCCTGTGTTGCTACAGATATTACCGGAGTTCCTTCTTCTATAAGAGCTATTGTTCCGTGTTTTAATTCTCCTGCAGCAAATGCTTCTGAGTGTATGTATGAAACCTCTTTTAATTTTAAAGAGCCTTCCATAGCTAATGAGTAGTCTACTCCTCTTCCAAGGAAGAATACATGCTCTTTAGAAACTATTTTTTCAGCAGTTTCTTTTATTTTATCTTGGTTATCTAATACTTTCTGAATTTTTTCTGGAAGTTCTTTCATTTTTTCTATAGTTGATAAATATTCTTCTCTATTTATTGTTCCTTTTTCAAGGGCAAAGTTTAGAGCTATCATATATAGAGAAGTTATCTGAGTAGTGTATGCTTTTGTTGAAGCAACTGCTATTTCAGGTCCAGCCCAAGTATAGAATACTTCATCTGCTTCTCTTGATATTGATGAACCTACAACATTTGTTATCGCAAGTATTTTAGCACCTTTAGCTTTTGAATCTCTTAAAACTGCTAGTGTATCAGCTGTTTCTCCAGACTGACTTACAAGTATTACTAAAGAATGTTCGTCTACAAAGTTATCACTGTATCTGAATTCTGATGCTATATCTGTTATTACTGGAACTTTTAGGTATTTTTCTAAAGCATTTTTTCCAAGTAATCCAGCGTGGTATGCTGTACCACAAGCAACTATATATATTCTATTTATATTATCTAAATCTTCTTTTGTTAAATGGATTCCATCTAATACTATGTTTCCATTTTCGTCTATTCTTCTTTCAAGTGTATTTTTAACACCTTCTGGCTGTTCATTTATTTCTTTAAGCATGAAACAGTCGTATCCACCTTTTGAAGCTGCCTCTATATCCCATTTTACATCGTATATTTCTTTTTCAACAGGATTTCTATCAGCATCGTATATTTTTAATTCATCGCCTTTTATGTGAACAACTTCGCCATTTTCAAGGAAGTATACTTTTCTAGTGTATTTTAAAAGTGCTGGTATATCTGAAGCTATGAAGTTTTCTCCTTCTCCAACACCTGCTACAAGAGGACTGTCTTTTCTAACAGCTACTAATTCATCTTCGTTATCTTTGCATATAACACCTAGTGCATAAGCTCCTCTTAATCTAGCTACTGTTTTGTAAACAGCATCAAGAAGATTTCCTTCGTAGTATTTATCTACTAAGTGAGCTATTACTTCTGTATCAGTTTCTGATCTGAATTCTACTCCATCTTCTTTTAATTCTTCCTTTAATTCCATGTAGTTTTCTATTATACCATTGTGGACAACTGCTATTGTTTTGTCCATATTGAAATGAGGATGAGAGTTTACATCTGATGGTTCACCATGAGTAGCCCATCTTGTATGTCCTATACCTAAATTCCCTTTCATTTCATTTTTTTCAATGTCTTCTGCAAGTACAGCAAGTCTACCTTTGAATTTTCTGATTTCTAATTCACCATCATTGCATACAGCAATACCTGCTGAATCATAACCTCTGTACTCTAATTTTGATAGTCCATCAACTATCACCTCTGATGCATTTTTTGGTCCTAAGTACCCAACTATTCCACACATAATTCTGTGCCTCCTAAAAATTATTTATAATATATATTTTTAGAAGTAGTGATAAAAAAATTATTTACTCAAATTTCCCTTTGTCCAAAGAATCACTTCTAAGTTTTGAAGAAATTTTACGATGGTAAATACACCGCAGAGCACCCGCCGAATATTCGATTAACTCTGACCTCGTCAACTTGAAAATTAATTTATTTTACAAGTTCTGGCGCTAAAAACAGAAACGGAAACAAAAGCGTTCCCGTCTCCGTAATTTTACAACTAAGCAAGTCTTTCTTTTATAAGTTCTGCAAGATTAGTTGCTAATTCCTTTATCTGTTCTACTTCTTTACCCTCTAACATAACTCTCACAAGAGGTTCTGTTCCTGATGGTCTTATAAGAACTCTTCCTTCTCCATCAAGAAGTTTTTCTATTCTTTCTATTTCAGCTTTAACCTCTGGGAATTCCATGTATCTATTTTTATTTTCATTTTTAACCTTTGCGTTTATAAGTACCTGAGGATACTGTTCCATAACAGATGCTAATTCAGAAAGAGTTTTTCCTTCTTCAGCTATTATTCCTGATAATACTAGTGAACTTAATGTTCCATCTCCAGTTGTATTATTGTCTAGGAATATTAAATGTCCTGACTGTTCTCCACCAAGAACATATCCTTCTTTTAGCATTTCTTCCATTACGTATCTATCCCCTACTTTTGTTATAGCAAGGTCTATATCGTTTTCTTTTGCTGCTATTTTTAGACCTATATTAGTCATTACAGTAACAACAAGAGTATTTTTAGCTAGTTTACCTTTTTTCTTTAAGTTTATAGCGCTTAGTATCATTATTCTATCGCCATCAACTATATTACCTTTTTCATCTACAGCTATTAATCTATCTGCATCCCCATCGTATGCAAGTCCGTAGTCTGCACCTTCTTCAACAACAACTTTCTGTAAATTTTCTGGATGAGTTGATCCACATTTATCGTTTATATTTGTTCCATCTGGATCAGCAGCTATAGCTATTACTTCAGCCCCTAGTCTTCTATATGCTTCTGGAGCTACTTTTGAAGCTGCACCATTTGCACAATCTAGAACTATTTTTTTACCAGTTAAGTCAACTCCAGCAGATTCTATTAAGAAATCTACATATTCATTCTGAGCTTCATGTCTATGTATTCTTCTTCCAACTTCTGTTCCTATTGGATTTGAATCAACAGCGTCTATATCATCTATATATTTTTCTATTTCAAGTTCTATATTGTCATCTAGTTTGAATCCATCTTTATTGAAGAATTTTATTCCATTAAATTCTACTGGATTGTGTGAAGCAGATATTACAACACCACAGTCTGCGTTGTATTTTCTTGTTAGATATGCAACTGCAGGTGTAGGTATTACACCAACTGTTATAACATCACAGCCAACTGACATAAGTCCTGATATTAAAGCTGCTTCTAACATATCTCCAGATATTCTAGTATCTTTACCTACTACAACTTTTACTCTGTGGTCTCCTTTTGCAAGGACATAACCGCCTGCTCTACCTAGTTTGTATGCAAGGTTACAGTCAAGCTCTGTATTTGCTACTCCTCTTACTCCATCAGTTCCAAAATATTTTCTCATACTCTTCTCCCTTTCCCGGTATAAATTAAATCCTCTTTGTTTTATAACATTCTCATTTTTTCATCATTTGCTAATTAATCTTTTTTACTATTTTTGTATTTATTTTTCTTTTTTTAAATTCTCTTGAAAATTAATTAAATACTTTATATTTTTCATTATAGTTTTATTATTCTTCTTTTATTTATAAACGTTATCTTTTTACATAAGACTATTTTATTACTTATCAATAAAAAACTCAATAGAAATATTTTTATTATTAATATAAATAGATATTAAGAAGATATTTGTGAGTATTTTTTATAAAAAAAGAAAGTCACCGAATAATCGATGACTTCCCAATATATGATAATTTAGTTTTTCCTAAACAAAAATCTATTTCTGTGTAGCTTCTATACCTTTTTCTAATGCTGATCTGTTTAATGGTATGAATTTAGCTTTTCTTTCCCCGAAAACTTTTTTGAAAGCTTCAAGAACAGAATCAACTGAAACAGTTCCAGATACACCTAAGTAAGCACCTAACATTATCATGTTAGCAACTTTAGGGTTACCTAATTCAGCTGCTAAGTCGTTTGCTGGTATATAATAAACATCTACATCATCTCTAGAAACTTTTTCGTGTATTAGAGAAGAGTTTACTAATATTTTTCCTCCAGGTACAACATCTTTCTGGAATTTGTGGAATGCTGGTAAGTTCATTAATATAGCTGCTGTAGCATCATCAGTTATTAATGGAGAACCTACTTCATGATCAGATACTGTTACTGCACAGTTAGCAGTACCTCCACGCATTTCTGGTCCATAAGATGGTAACCAAGAAACTTCTTTCTTTTCTAGCATTCCTGCATAAGTTAGTAACTGTCCCATAGACATAACACCCTGGCCTCCGAAGCCTGCACATATTACTCTAGCTGTAGACATTTACTTCACCTCCTGTTCGTCAAGATCTACGTCTTTAAAGTTTCCTAAAGGATAGTATGGTATCATGTTATCTCTTAACCACTGTAATGCATCTGGTGCAGTTTTACCCCAGTTTGTTGGGCAAGTAGATAATACTTCAACTATAGAGAATCCTTTTCCAGCTAACTGAACCTGGAAAGCTTTCTTTATAGCTTTTTTAGCTGCTCTTACGTGTGCTGGAGTATCAACAGTTACTCTTTCTACGAATACAGCACCTTTTATAGTAGCTAACATTTCAGCTATTCTTAAAGAGAATCCGTTTACTTCTGGATCTCTACCATCCTGGCAAGTTGTAGCTTTCTGACCAACTAATGTTGTAGGAGCCATCTGTCCACCAGTCATACCATATATAGCATTATTTACGAATATAGTAGTTATTTTTTCTCCTCTGTTTGCAGCATGTACTATTTCTGCAGCACCTATAGATGCTAAGTCACCATCTCCCTGATAAGTGAATACTACTTTGTCAGGCTGGCATCTTTTTATTCCTGTTGCACAAGCTGGAGCTCTACCGTGAGCAGCTTCCTGTGTATCACAGTTGAAGTAGTTATATGCTAAAACTGAACATCCAACTGGAACAACGCCTATAGCGTCGCCTAAAACACCTAATTCTTCTAAAACTTCAGCTACTAATCTGTGGATTATACCATGAGTACATCCTGGACAGTAGTGAGTCTGGACTTCCTGAAGTCCTTTAGTTCTTTCAAATACAACAGCCATTATTTAGCACCTCCTGAAAGTATTTCTTTTGCAAGTCTTGTTAAATCTTTTGGTAGTGGAACCATACCACCTGGTCTACCATGGAAGTGAACTGGTAATTTACATTCACATGCAAGTTTAACGTCTTCTATCATCTGTCCCATAGACATTTCTACAACGAATAAATCTTTAGCATTTGGTATTTTTGTAAATGCTTCATTTGGGAATGGCCATAAAACTTTAGGTCTTATTAAACCAACTTTTAATCCTTCTGCTCTTAAATCATCTACTGCATTTTTAACAACTCTTGAAGTAGTTCCGTAAGCAACGAATACTAATTCAGCGTCATCTGTATTGTACATTTCATACTGAACTTCATTAGCTTCCATAGCTTTGAATTTTTCATTTAAGTGCCAGCAGTGTTCTTCTAGAACTTCTGGTGATAAGTATAAAGAGTTTATAACATTTGGTTTTCTCTGTCCTTTAGTACCAGTTGTAGCCCAGTCTTTTGGAGGTAATTCTCTTTTTCTTTCTGGAGCTTTAAATTCTACTGGTTCCATCATCTGTCCTATCATACCATCAGCCATAACCATTACTGGTGTTCTGTAGTAATCTGCAACATCAAATGCTTCCTGTATCATATCAACTGCTTCCTGAACTGTAGCTGGAGCGAATACTGGAGTTCTGTAGTCTCCGTTTCCTCCTCCTCTAGTTGACATATAGTAGTCTGCCTGAGATGGCTGTATACTTCCTAGTCCTGGGCCACCTCTCATTACGTTTAGTATAACGCATGGTACTTCAGCACCAACTGCATATGTTATACCTTCCTGTTTAAGTGCAACACCTGGTGAAGATGAAGAAGTCATAACTCTAACTCCTGATCCTCCTGCACCGTAAACCATATTTATAGCAGCAACTTCAGATTCAGACTGAACGAATGCTCCACCTACTTTTGGTAATTCTCTTGATAAATATTCTGGTAATTCACTCTGTGGAGTTATTGGGTAACCGAAGAAATATTTACATCCAGCTTCTATAGCTGCTTTACCAAACGCTTCGTTACCTTTCATAAGTATCTTAGCCATTAAAATTCCCCCCTATGATTATTTATTAAATAATTAGTCTCTTTCTACAGTTATAACTACGTCTGGGCACATCATTGCACAGCTAGCACAACCTATACATTTTTCCATTTCTACTACTCTAGCAGGGTTATATCCCTTTTCATTTGTTGTTTCAGTGTCTAGTGATATTATTTTCATTGGACATACTTCTACACACAATCCACAACCTTTACAGTACTTTTGATCAAAAGATACTCTTCCTTTAGCCATTTGCTTAAGCCTCCTTAAACTATCATTTTATTTGAAACCAAACTACATCATCCAGTCGTCTCTCATATATAGATCTATTGGAAGTATTTCTCCTTCCAATCCGTCTGGAAGCTGGTTTGCAACCTCTCTTAAACAAGCTACATATTTTATAGGTATGTTTCTTGCTTTAGAAACTTCTCTTGAAACTTCCTGTCCTTTTAATACATCTTCTACTGTTGTAGCTTTCAGCATATGAGTATTGTTTATAAGTCCAGTTACTTTCAACTGAGATGCTGCTTCAATTTCATCTATATATTCCATAACTTCTTCAGCAGTCTGAGTTCTTTCTCTGTTAGCGTTGACAACGAAGAATAAATCATATTCGTCGTCAGGTATTGAGCCACGGAATCTTGCTATTACCCTAGCTCCTACTTTATCTCCACCTAAATCTATAACATACTGGTAAGATTTATCATTCATTGGAGTTGTAACTTCAGCAGATACAGCTGGTAAGTCTAAGCTTGGTGCATCTACTGAACTATCTATAGGGTGTATACCCATAGCTTTCATTTCTTCTTTTCTTTCTCTTGATCTGAAGTAAACATTTACTACGTCAAGATCTGCAAGTGCTACTTTATCTTCTGTTTCTTTTCTTAGCTGTACGACATAGTTAACGGCAACTTCACTTTTACCACTACCATAGTGGCCAGTTATTATTCTTATTCTTTTATCTTTATTTACCATATACTAAAGCCTCTTCTTCTCCATTAAGAACTCTTAGTCCACCCTGAGCTAGAGCTATCATTTCGTCTTCTCCTGGGTAAACTTTAACTTCTGCTATGAAGCCAACTCTTTCTGCTATTTCTTTAGTAAATGATTTTGAATAAGCTATACCACCTGTTAGTAATACAGCATCTACGTTACCTTTTAATACAGCTGCACATGCACCTATTTCTTTAGCTACCTGATATGCCATTGCGTCATATACAAGTTTAGCTTTTTCATTTCCTGCTTCTATCATTTCTTCAACTTCTCTTGCATCGTTAGTGTTTAGATAAGAAACAAGTCCTGCACTTCCTTTTATTTTTTTCTTCATATCGTCTAATGTATATTCTCCACTAAAGCACATTTTTATTAAACTTCCTACTGGTAGTCCACCAGATCTTTCTGGAGAGAATGGTCCTTCACCATCTAATGCATTAGCAACATCTATAACTCTACCTTTTTCATGAGCTCCTACAGATATTCCTCCACCCATATGAGCTACTATTAGGTTAACGTCTTCGTATGATTTTCCAACTTCTTTAGCATATCTTCTTGCTATTGCTTTCTGATTTAAAGCGTGGAATATACTTGTTCTTTCTATATCAGCCATTCCTGATATTCTAGCTACATCCTGTAATTCATCAACAACAACAGGGTCTACTATGAAAGAAGGTACTCCTACTTCATCACCTATCTGTTTAGCTATTATTCCACCAAGGTTAGAAGCGTGTTCTCCTGAAACACCAACTCTTAAGTCTTCTACCATGTCAGCATTAACTGCATAAGTTCCACCTTTTATAGGTTTTAAAAGACCACCTCTACCTACAACAGCGTCTAATTCAGATGTTTTCACTCCACCTTCAGCTAAAGCGTCTTCTATAACACCTTTACGGAATTCGAACTGATCTGCTATTTTGTCGTATTTTCCGATTTCTTCTGAAGAGTGTCTAAGTGTTTTTTCAAATACTAGTGATTCATCATCGAAAACAGCTATTTTTGTAGATGTTGAACCTGGGTTAATAGTTAATATTCTATTTACTTTACTCATGTAGTTTTTACCTCCTGTAAAATTTAAAAACCTATTGTCTAATAAATTAATTAAAAAATATAAATTTCAAGCTATTTTGTAGCTTTTTATATAATCTAAAATAATTTTATATTTTAGAGTTAATCAAAGTTAAATTATTTTGCAGTTTTAGCTGCCATAAGAACTCCAAGTGCTATAGAGTTTAATTTAGTTTCTTCTGTATCTGCTCTTGAAGTAAGTATTACTGGTGCTTTTGCTCCAACTATTACACCTGCATTTTTAGCCTGTGCAAAGAATACCATTGATTTGTAAAGAACGTTACCAGCTTCTATATCTGGGACTAATAGTATATCAGCTTTTCCAGCACCTGGATGGTTAACACCTTTATGAGCTGCTGCTTCTTCTGAAACTGCATTATCTAGTGCAAATGGTCCACCTACTACACAACCAGTTATTTCACCTTTTTCACACATTTCCTGAAGTTCTGCTGCTTCAACTGTATCTTTCATTTTTGGATTTACTTTTTCTTTTGCACATAAGCATGCAACATTTGGCACTTCTATATCTAATGCGTGTGCAACATCAACTGCATTTTCTATTATCTGTTTTTTAGCTGCGACATCTGGAGCTAAGTTCATAGCTGCATCAGTTATGAAGAATAGTCTGTCAAATCCATTAACATCGAATACTGCAACATGGCTTAATACTTTACCAGTTCTTAGACCTATTTCTTTGTCTAATACTGCTTTAAGAACTATTGATGTATCAACTATTCCTTTCATTACCATATCAGCTTTTCCTGATGAAACAAGTTCAACAGCTTTTCTTGAAGCTTCTACTAAATCTTCTATATTTATTAATTCATAGTTAGCTAAATCTATTCCTAATTCTTTTGCTATAGGTTCTGTTTTAGCTATATCCCCAACTAATATAGCGTTTGCTATGCCTTCTTTTCTTGCCATTTCAACTGCAAGTAAAACTTCTTTATCCTGGCAGCAAGCAACTGATATTGTTTTAGGTCCTCTTTCTTTTGCAAATTTTATAACTTCTTCAAAGTTTCTCATAAACTCCACCTCGTAGTAGTATTTTTTATTTGTATATCATAATTATATTATACTCTATTATTAAAACAAAATAAATCGTTTTCCAGATATGTATCATTTTATTTTTTCACAGAATATGTCATTCAAAATACATTATATATTTATAATATCTCTAAAATAAATAAGTTGCAATAAAAATATAAATTTAACAAAAATAAATTTATATTTCATTGCAACTTGATTTTTTTAGAATTCTACTTTTATATTTTCTATGTGCTATTCTTTACTTTATTAAACGATATTCAATTTTATCGTTTTTATTTTCAGAATATTTATATTTACATTTATATTATTAAATTTAATTTTACTATATTTATACATATTTACATTTTTTCTATAAAATAGTAACCTTAATTTTTTATACTCATTATTTGTTATGTAAATATCAATTCTGTCTTTTGTCACACAATTCAATATATTTGCATCTTTTTTATTTAATTGTATGTCACTTTTAACATAAATATTTTTATAGATTCAATGAAAACGTTTTATCTATCTAAACTTACTCTAACTTTGTTTTCACTACATTTTATATTATTAGGTATAACTAAAGTCACTTCTATACTTTTTTTATTTTTTAATTCCTCAGTATCTACAGATTCAGTTTCTATGTATTGTATATTTTTTAGCACTTCCTCTTTACCAGTTATTAAAACTTTTTCTTCATTTAATTTGTATGTTGGCAAATCGTCACCATTAAGTGATACTTTTATAGGTACTGATTTAGAATCTAGCATCTTTATATTTAAATATACATATGGATTTTCTATATCTAATCCTTTTACTTCTTTTCCATTTTCATCTACTGCAATTAATCTAACTTTTTTAGTTATATTCTTTTTATCAACATCTTTTAATGAATCTACCTTTCCTATAACACCTTTTACCTTAGCCATCTGTGTTCTAGGACCAGAAACAGTTACATACTCTTCATCTAATTTTATAGAATCTATATTCTCTTTATTTTCATCACTCATATTTATTTCTATTTTTAGATTTTTACTTATTTTTTTCTCTAGATTGACAATTATTGTACTTTGAGTAAATTCATGACTTACCCTTTCTGACATATTTGCCCTCAAGTATACTTCATTTTTTCCCTCTATAGGATTATCAATTTCTCCATATACCTTTATATCATCTTTATCTATGTTTTTTACATTTGATAGTTTTCCACTTATATTCATACTTGATAATAGAGATTCATCTGGATAAATCACAAGATCTTTCTCCTCTAATTCGTCTAGATTACTAACTGTTACTGGTATATCTTCTATTAATTTTGTATCCTCTGGATCCACTATTGCAATTACATACATCCATAGCGCTATTGCACTGAAGAGTGCAATTAACTTTACTTTTGTATTATTTTTTAGTCTCATCATTTAAATAATCCTCCTATAAAAGAGCTCTTTTCTTCTTTTTTAGCCTGAAGATTATGAGATAATATACTCTTCATTCTTTCTTTTGTAATATCTCTATATAATTTACCTGATTTTGCTATTGAAACTCCTCCTGTTTCTTCTGAAACTATTAAAGTTAAACAGTCAGACACTTCACTAACACCTACACCTGCTCTATGTCTAGTTCCTAAATCTTTACTTAGATCTTTACTCTGTGTTAATGGCAAGAAACAAGCCGCTGCCTTTATTTTTGACTCTCTAACAACAACAGCACCATCATGTAATGGTGTATTAGGTATAAATATATTTACTAATAACTGTCGTGATATTTCAGAGTCTAATATTGTACCTGTATTTATTATATCATTTAACTTAGTTTCTCTTTCCATAACAATTAAAGCTCCTATCTTTTGTCTTGCTAATGAATATAGGGCCTCAACTATTTCATCTATTACATGATTAAATTTTTCTTCAGACACCCCTGATTGTTTCTGGAATATTTTTAATTTTGTTCTTCCTATATGTTCTAATCCCGCTCTTAACTCTGGCTGGAATATTATGAAAGGAAGAATAAAACCAACTTCTAAAGATTTTACTAATAGCCAATAAATTGTGTGTAATTTGAATATTTTACTAGCTCCAGTTGCAACAAGTAATATTAAAAGACCTTTTAAAACCTGTTCTGCTCTTGTATCTTTTATAAACATAAATATCTTATAAAATAAATATGTCACTATTGCTATATCAAGTATATCGTTAATACCCATTTGGTATATCATATCTAAAAATTCTCCAACAAAAGAACCAAAATCTAACACTTTTTTTCCTCCTTATATTTTTATTTATATTAAAAATATTATTATT
>UQCY01000035.1 GCA_900539645.1 uncultured Clostridium sp.
CATCGTTGTTTATGAATTTAGCAAAAAATCCACCTGCAAATGTAGGGAGCATTACAAATAGACCTACAGATAATATGACCGCTATAACCATAGAAACCATTATTAAAACGTCATTTGCTTTATCTCCAAACATTTTTTTAATAAATCTATCTATAGCATCTTCTTCCTCTTCCCCAGTTTCTTCCATATATATATCTGAAGAATAGTTAAGGCTCTTCATACCATCTATCATAGTTTCAAATAGTATAAACATCCCTCTTAAAAATGGTATTTTATCTATATGTTTATTTTTAACCCAACTATTTATTCTTTCTGTTTTTACTTTTATTTCTCCGTCTGGTGTTCTTACTGCTACAGCCTTTTTCTTTTCCCCCTGCATCATAACACCTTCGATTACTGCCTGTCCTCCAACTGCTTTATAAGACATGAAATCCCCCCTTTTATACTAGTCTTAATGTATTATAACATAAGTTATTTTATTTTTTATTATTTTTGTTTTTTAATTGTTGTATAAATA
This sequence comes from uncultured Clostridium sp., assembly GCA_900539645.1. Classification (GTDB taxonomy): domain Bacteria; phylum Bacillota; class Clostridia; order Peptostreptococcales; family Peptostreptococcaceae; genus Peptacetobacter. The sequence goes on from UQCY01000035.1 coordinate 518, forward strand.
AAAAAAACAAAAAATAAAGGCAGATGTTTATATATCTTCAAATCTAATTGAAAACATATAAACACCTGCCTTCTGATAGCTAATATGTCTATTATTCTTATTCCATGTTGAATCTTTTTTTGAATTTGTCGATTCTTCCACCTTTTTCTATGTTTTTCTGTTTTCCAGTGTAGAATGGGTGGCATTCTGAACATATTTCAACTCTTATTTCGTCCTTAGTTGATCCAGCTATGAAAGTGTTTCCACATGCACATCTAACTTCAACTGGTTTGTAGTTTGGCTGTATATCTTTTTTCATTTGTTTCACCTCTTTCTTTATTTTTAATAAGTATGTAAACTTGTCTTTTACAATATCAACTTCCTTATTATATCACAATTAGAAACGTGTTTCAAGAAGATTTTATAATGACTTTAACATACTTATGAATTCCTTATTTGTTTTTGTCTTTTTCAATAGTTCTAGCACTTTATCTGTAACTTCTAATACAGACTCATTGCTCATTTGTCTTCTCAGCGTCCATAGAGCAGATTTTTCTTCTTCTGTAAGAAGTAGGTCTTCTCTTCTAGTACCTGATTTATATATATCAACTGCAGGGAATATTCTCTTTTCTGCTAGTTTTCTATCTAGATGAAGCTCCATATTTCCAGTTCCTTTAAACTCTTCAAATATTACATCATCCATTCTAGATCCAGTTTCAACAAGTGCAGTTCCTAGTATAGTAAGAGAACCACCCTGTCTTATATTTCTAGCTGCACCAAAGAACTTCTTAGGTCCATGAAGCGCACCTGGATCTAAACCACCAGAAAGTGTTCTTCCCGTTGGAGATATCGTTAAATTATATGCTCTTGCTAATCTAGTTATACTGTCTAATAGTATTACAACATCTTTACCATGCTCAACAAGCCTTTCAGCTCTATTAAGCACCATCTCTGCTACTTTGACATGATGGCTAGCAACCTGGTCAAATGTAGAGTAAATAACGTCACCTTCTATAGACTCTCTCATATCTGTTACCTCTTCAGGTCTTTCATCTATTAAAAGTACTATAAGTTCAACGTCTGGATGATTTTTAGTTATACTATTTGCTATGCTTTTTAAAAGGACAGTTTTACCAGCCTTAGGAGGAGCAACTATTAATCCCCTCTGACCTTTTCCTATAGGAGATATAAGATCTATTAATCTAGTAGCTATATTGTTCTGCGTAGTTTCAAGAGTAAGTTTTTCTTCAGGATAAATCGGTGTAAGTAGCTCAAAGTTTGTTCTTCTCTTTGATGTTTCTGGATTTTCATCATTTACTGTTTTTACATATATAAGAGCTCTAAATCTTTCTCCACTCTTAGGCTTTCTAGTTATACCCATTACTTTATCTCCAGTTTTTAGATTAAATCTTTTTATCTGTGATGGAGATACATATACATCATTTTCTGTAGATAAATAATTAGTTCCTCTTAAAAATCCAAATCCATCTGGAAGTATTTCTAAAACGCCTTCAGCATCTTCTTTTTCATCTTCCGGAGTTTTATAATCTTCTTTTGGCTTTTGCTCACTATTTTTATTTTCTCTATTATTCTGTTTTGAATTATTTTCTTCTCTATCTTTTTCAAGTATCTTTTCAATTAATTCTATTTTCTTATATTTTGTAACTGATTTTATACCCATTTCCTTTGCAGTTTCTCTAAGTTCACTAAGAGTTTTTGATTCTAGCTGCATATTTATACTCAAACTTAAAACCTCCTATCTAATAGCTTAAATTTATAATCCAGCTATTAATGACAATAGCACAGTTATACTTGTAAGTACCATTACTCCAGCTGCACCTATTGCTATTACCTTTGTCATCATCTTTTGTTTTTTTGCCAATATTATCACCTTCTATTTCTAGAATATATAAATATATATTTTAAACTATATGGCTATTTATTAGGATTTGCTTTTACGCTTTTTTTATTAGCTTCTTCATCGTGTTTTTTGCAAACATCTTTTAGATAATCAAGGAATCCATCCTTTAATTCATCTCTTTTTAATGCGAAGTCTACAGTTGCTTCAAGGAATCCTAATTTATCACCAACATCGTATCTTCTACCTTCAAAATCATATGCGTACATAGCTTCTTTTTTAGATAATTCTTTTAACGCATCTGTAAGCTGTATTTCATCACCTTTTCCTGGTGGTAAATCAGAAAGTATATCGAATATTTCTGGAGTTATTATATATCTTCCAAGTATAGCTATATTAGATGGAGCTTTGTCAGAATCTGGTTTTTCAACAAGATCTTTTACTTTGTAAACTCTATCTTCTATAAATTTGGCATCTATTATACCGTATTTATTAGTATCTTCTTTAGCTACCTTCTGTACTCCTAGTATAGTAGTTCTATATTCGTCATATGCGTCCATAAGCTGTTTTAAGCATGGAACTTTGTTATCTACTATATCATCACCTAGCATTACAGCAAAAGGTTCATCTCCTATAAAGTGTCTAGCACAGTATATAGCGTCCCCTAATCCTCTAGGCTCTTTCTGTCTTATATAGTGTATGTTTATCATATTAGATATATTCTGAACTATCTCAAGAAGCTCCGTCTTTCCTTTGTTTTCAAGTTCTAATTCAAGTTCAACAGATTTGTCGAAGTGGTCTTCTATTGATTTTTTATTTCTTCCTGTTATTATAAGTATTTCTTCTATTCCAGAAGCTACAGCTTCTTCAATTATATACTGTAGAGTTGGTTTATCGACTATAGGTAACATTTCCTTAGGCTGAGCTTTTGTTGCAGGAAGGAATCTTGTACCAAGACCTGCAGCTGGTATAACAGCTTTTCTTACTTTTCTCTGCATTTTTTTATCCTCCATTGGTAAATAATTTCTATTTCAATATTAAATATATTACAAGGTATCATTTTATATTTTAACACCAATGTACTTATTTTACCATCTTATTCTCTACTTTTGTTAAAAATTCATACTATCAACAAAACTATTTATTACTCAAAAAATATTTTAATAAATAAATTATATAAGTAAATAATATACACTATAAGATATATATTTTTAGATTTATTTTATTATTGATATATATTATTTATAATAATGTATAATATATCTTATCCACAAAACAATCAACATATCCACATATTCTTTTTACTAATATTCCTTTATTTTTTAGGCTTTAATTATTCTATTTACCCAAAATTTCATTTTTAAAACATGTATTATCAACATTTTTTTCATCTTTATCAACAAGTTATCAAGATGTTTATACACATTTTGTTGATAACTTTCAACTTATCCACTACTTATTAACAGATATTAGCTTATTAAGTATAGCATTTATAATATATTAGAATATGCCATCCCCTCTAGATTATCATACTCACTAACAACAACCTCATCTTTTGAAAGATTTTCCATTATACAAATTAAAATTTCTGTTCCAGCAGTTATTATATCTGCTCTCTTTGGCTGTAGCCCGTTTATATGTTTTCTTTCTTCATCTGAGCATTCTACAAATCTGTCTAACATGCTGTATACTTCTTTTTTAGTTATCCTACTTCCATGAACTTTCTCCATAGAATACACTTCAAGATTTTGATTTACGGCAGAAAGAGATGTTATTGTTCCTCCAATTCCACACACGCAACCTATTTCTTTTTCTTTTAGATAAGATATAATATCCTTTATCTGGTCATTTATAAATTCTCTCATATTAGAAAATGCTACATCTGTATATCCTTCAGATAGGAATTTTTCTGTAAGTCTAAGAGCGCCTATGTTTATACTTACATTTCTTTTTATCCCTTCTCTATTGCCAAAGATAAACTCTGTAGAGCCTCCACCGATATCTATAACCAATATATCTCCATCTGTGTCTATACCACTTATAACACCTGAAAATCCTAATCTAGCTTCTACCTCTCCGTCTACAACATTTACTTCTATTCCAGCTTCATCCTTAGCTCTTTTGATAAACTCACTTCTATTCTTACTATCTCTAAGAGCAGAAGTACCCATGCAGTAAATATTCTCACATCCATACTCTACACATATATCATGATATTCTTTTAATGCATTTATATTTCTTTCCATAGCCTCTTCAGTTATAAATCCATTCTCATCTACACCCTGACCTATCCTAGTAGTATTTACATACTTTTTTCTATCATTTAGCTTTCCATCTACTAAATCAGCTGTAAGAAGCCTCATAGAATTTGTTCCTATATCTATAGCACCTATTTTCAATCTCTTACACCTCACAAATTAGTCAATCTGTTCATAAAGTTCTTTTGCATCATTTTTTAGAACATGTTCTCTTATTTCATTTATTTTAAACTTCATAACTTTTTCGCCAAATGTTATTTCTAACTCATCTCCTATATTCACTTCACTAGATGATTTAGCTACTTTTCCATTTATTTTAACTATTCCTTTGTCACAAGCTTCCTTTGCAACAGTTCTTCTTTTTATTATTCTTGAAACTTTAAGAAATTTATCTAATCTCATACTATCAATCCTTTCAAATTATCTTTTATCTATAATTAAATCTATTATTTTTCCGTATACGCAAAAAGTGCAGCAGAAGCTGCACTTTCTATTATAATTGCGTATTATTATGCATTAACTTTGTCTTTTAATCCTTTTCCAGCTTTGAATACTGGAGCTTTAGAAGCTGGTATACTTATAACTTCTTCTGGGTTTCTTGGGTTTCTTCCCTGTCTTGCGGCTCTATCTCTAGTTTCGAAAGTTCCGAATCCTACTAACTGTACTTTTTCCCCTGAAACTAATGCTTCTTCAACAGATTCCATAAAAGCATTTAATGCTGCTTCTGCTTCCTTTTTAGTTAACTCACTTTTTTCTGCCATTTTTGATACTAATTCAGCTTTATTCACAGTATCTACCTCCTAAGTTTATTTATATATTTATCGTTCTCCTAGTTCTTAAAAGATTTATCTAGGATTCAGATTTTTTATACTACCTCAAATCAAAGGCTATTCTATAATAATAACGTAGCTACCTTGTAATTGCAATAGATAGACGCTTTATTAATGTATTTTTTTATAATTATTTATTAGTCGATTATTATGAATATCTATTATTTTAATTTTTTTGATTATATTTCTAATTCTTTAGCCTGATCCCAAAACTTATCCATCTCTTCAAGAGACATTTCATCAAAAGTTTTTCCAGATTCGATTACCTTTTCTTCTACAAATCCAAATCTATTCACAAACTTATCTATTGTTCCATTAAGTGCCTCTGTAGTGTCTACATCAAGGAATCTTGCAAGATTAACTATAGAGAATAATAAATCTCCCAATTCTTCCTTTATGTATTGTATCTTCAATGTATGGTATTCGTCAAGCAATTCAAGATTTTCTTCTTTAATTTTTTCTAAAACATCTAATTTATTTCCTAATTCATCAGTTATGTCGACTTTTTTTGTCATTTTAGCAAATTTTTCAGGATATTTTTCTGCAACAAATACTGCAAAATCTGATTCGTACGCTTCTCTAACTTCTTCGTATTCTTCCTCAACTTTAGAGAAGACGTCGTATATATCATCCCAATCAAATCCAACTAAAGCTGCTTTATGTTGTACTTTTTCCGCTTTCATTAAAGCTGGAAGATATACTGGAATTCTTTTTATTCCTTCTGTAATTGTACTTTCACCTTTTTCTTTTTTCTTTATTTCTTCCCAAGTTTTTTCAAACTCATCTCTATTTATATTTGCATCTCCAAATATATGTGGATGTCTTGTTATAAGCTTTGTACAAATTCCATTAGCAACTTCACCTAGGTCAAACATTCCCTCTTCCTTACCAATCTGGCAGTGGAATATAACCTGAAGAAGTACATCACCTAATTCCTCTATCATTTCATCTATATCGTCATTTTCAATAGCGTTGTAAAGCTCATAAGCTTCTTCAATGACAGAATTTTTAAGAGATTCATGAGTCTGTTTCTTATCCCAGTCACATCCATCTGGAGCTCTTAATTTATCCATTATAAGCTCTAAATCGTGAACTGTATTGTATTTCTTATTTTCCACTCTAGGGACATAAAGGCTCGTTAAGTAGTCAAATTCATTTTCAGCCCAGTCTAACTCACAAAGTCTAACCTTCTTGATGAATTCTTCTCCTTTTATACCCGCTCCTCTTACAATATAAACCTCTTGTTCATCGTCGTATCTATTCATAAGGTATAGCTTAACCTCTGAAGCTATAAACTCATCATATACCTGTGTAACAATTAGATTTATATCTGTATCTATATAAGATGTCTGCATTTCAAATGCATCTACTAATCTAAATCCATTGGAAGGGTCAAATGCTAAGGCTTCAAACATAGCGTCTACAAAACTCATTGAAGCCACGACATTTACATCTATATTGTTTTCTTTAGCTAATTTTTCTATCATGTCTACTGTTTTTTCAGCAACTCTAGGATGCCCTGGAACAGCATAAACAACATCTTCACTCTTACCTTCTTCAACTATAAACTCAGATATTTTTCTGTACACATCGTCAAAATCGTCGTTTTCATCGTAAAAATGGTCTAGTGATTCAAATTTAGTTAATTTTTCAAGATCTTTTACTACAGGATGTTTCTCTGTTCTTAAAAATACTTTTTTAGAGTTTTTAAGAGCTTCTATAGCGCCATAACTTATTAGAGATAAATCTCCAGGTCCTAATCCAACTATATTTATCATAATCTATCACCCTTTATAATTTATAATCGTTTTATTTTACAAGTCTAACTTTTTTAAGTACTTTATATATTTTATCACCCTTAGGCATAGTTTTTATTTCTTCTACTGTTATAGCACCTATTCCTAAAAGAACAACAACGTATACTACAGCACCAACTATTATTGAAAGTAGTGTAGCTATTGTATTTCCTAGCATAGGAGATGTTACAAAGTATGCTAATTTAACAGCTGCAAACATTGATATAACTGTTATTAAAGGTTTTATTATAAATTCTCTCTTAGAGAATTTTACACCCATCGCTTTTTTAACGAAAGCTATGTTTATTATAGCTGCAACTGTATACGCAGTTACTGTACCCATTGCAGATCCAAGTACGTTTATTGATGGTATTGCAGTTAATGTATAACTTATAGTTATTTTAAATGTCATACCAACTATTAAAGCTATAACTGGAACTATAGCTTTACCCATTCCCTGAAGTATTCCTGTTAATGTCTGTATTAATCCAAGGAATATTACACAAGGAGTAAGTGTAAATAATATTGTACCAACTGTTGAAGGCTCTGCAGGGAATAGTAATTTCATTATTGGACCAGCAAGTGAAGCCATACCAAATGCACATGGTAATACTATTATTAAAGTGACTTTTACTGCACTTAATGTATCTTTTCTAGCTTTTTCTTTATTTCCTAATGCATAAGCCTGAGATATAGATGGAACTAAACTCATACTCATAGCAGTAGTTATAACTGCTGGAAGGTTGATTATAGACATAGCCATACCTGTAAGCTGTCCAAACATAGAGTTTGCTTCTTTTAGGCTATATCCTGCCACTATAAGTCTTCTTATAACTATACCGTTGTCTACCATATTTACAAGCGGCATAACTGATGCTCCTATAGTTATTGGTATTGCAACAGCTAATAGGTTTTTAAATATTCTACTAAAGCTTTCTTCTTCAAATCTTTTACTTTTTTCTAATCTTTCTCTTCTTTCTTTAGCACCTCTTGCAAATGCTGCAAGTAAGTAAATTATTGATGCTAAAGCCCCTATAGCTGCCCCAGATATCGCACCTGCTGCCCCCATAGTAGGTCCAGCTGATTTCATAAGCATATAAGCTAATCCTAAACCTAGAACAACTCTAAATATCTGTTCAACTATCTGAGATATGGCAATCTTAGTCATATCTTTCTGTCCCTGGAAATATCCTCTATACGCAGACATAAGAGGTACTATTATTAGCGCTGGAGCTATAGCTCTCATTGAATTTAATGCATCTGGATTTTTTATAAATTTAGTAACTATCCATTCCGCACCGAAGAAGAATATACAGAACGAAATTATACCAGTTATGAAAAGTACCTTACTAGATACCTTAAATACTTTGTTCGCTCCTCTTTCATCTCCTATCGCTAACTTTTCAGAAACTAGTTTCGCAACCGCAGTTGGAAATCCAGCTGTAGCTAGCGTTAAAAATAATGTATATACTGGATAGGCAGACTGATAATAACCCATCCCTGTCGATCCTATCATATTTCCTAGAGGTATTCTGAAGAATGCACCGATTATCTTAACGGCAACACCAGCTATCCCTAGAATAAGTGCTCCTTTCAAGAAAGAGTCTTTAGTTTTATCTTTACTCATAATTTTCCTCCATCTTTATTTTATATAACAGATTTTACTATACCATATTTCAAGTTAAATATTCAAGTTTACGCATTAATTTCTTTGAATTTCTAACGTTCTCAGAGTTTTCTAAAACATTTTTTATTTGATTTTTTACAAAAAAATAAACTGTTTTCTCAATTTTTTATCAAGAAAACAGTTTATATTATGTTTTTAAAAATTATTCTTCTTAAATTATATTATTTTTCTACAAATTCTGCAGATTCTATTACTTTATCGAATTTTTCTATTTTAGCTTTTTTCTGAAGTTCTGCTATTTTTTCACCGTATTTATTTTTTAGTATTTCTTCTTTTATACCTTCTTTAGCTTCATCAAAGCTAGTAGTTTCTTTTATTCTATCTGTTACTTTTATTATATGGTATCCAAAGTCTGTTTTTACAAGATTTGATACTTGTCCTGGTTCCATACCAAATGCGGCATCTTCAAATTCCTTAACCATCATACCTTTACCAAATGCTCCTAAAGCTCCACCATTTGCGGCACTTCCTGGGTCCTGAGAGTATTTTTTAGCAAGTTCTGCAAAATCTCCACCAGCTTTTACTTCTTTTAAAACTTTTTCAGCTTTTTCTTTAGCTTTTTTCTGTTCTGCTTCTGGAAGAGGTTTATTCTGGTCGTCTGTAGTTTTTATAAGTATATGTGATGCCTCAACTTCATCTTTTTTGTATTCGTCGATATGTTCATCATAGTATTTTTTCATTTCAGAATCAGAAACTTTTTCTTCACTGTAGAATTTTTCCTGAGATTTCTGTATTAAAAGACTTAACTTAGCCTGTTCTTTTAGAAAATCATCACTTATCCCTAAATCTTCAGCTGATTTTTTTATTTGTTCATCTGAATTTACATAAGTTTTTAAATCATTGTAAGAAGACTGTATTTCCTTATCAGTTACTTTTATTCCTTCTTTTTCTGCATTTTGAGCTAATAATTCAGTATTTATCATTTGGTCTAATACTAAAGTTTTGTATTTATCCTTATATGTCTGCCCACTCTGGTCTTTCTGTTCCCAACCTTCAGCTCCACCTATAGTAGATTCTACTGACGCCTTGTTCATTTTTAACATAAACTCATACTGTCCTAAAGTTATTTTTGTCCCATTTACATCTGCAACAGCTTCGTTTAAATCTTTCTGCTTACAAGCAACTAAAGATAAACTCATCAGTCCCGCAAGCACAATTGTCATTAATTTTTTCAAATTGACACCCCTTTTCTAATTTAATTTAAGTTAATTATCATACATCTATCTCTATATTATCATGTAGAGATTTTTATTGCTACTTATCTTTATTTTCTTCGTTTTTCTCTTTTTTCTCTTCGTCTTCTTTTTCAAATTTTTCCACATATTCTTCTAACAATATCTGTATCTCTTCAACAACCTTATATCCAACCTTAGATTTTGCTCTATATCTCATATATGGATTTAAAAATACTTCATTTTTAATTTGATATACTTTTTCGATTTTTAGCTTTTTACAAAGAGATTTTATATACGCTATAGACAATAATGTCTGAGTAGGTCTTGGTATATCAGAGAATCTATCCTCTAATTCCTCTTGAACTTCGTACATATCTTCTTTACTATCGATTGAAGCAATTTTTTTGTACATTTCAATTTTTGCCATCTCATCCTCTATATATCTATCTGGTATATATGCATCCACTGGTAAGTCTATTTCTACATCTAATTCTATTACTTCAGGTTCTCCTTTAATTTTTCTAATAGCTTCATTTAACATCTTAACGTATAAATCGTAACCTATTACAGCCATGTGTCCATGTTGCTGAGCACCTAACACATCACCAGCACCTCTTATCTCAAGGTCACGCATAGCTATCTTAAATCCAGACCCAAACTCAGTAAATTCCTTTATAGCTTTTAATCTCTTCTCTGCTATTTCACTAAGGCTCTTATTTCTCTCGTACATCAAGAACGCATATCCCTGTCTAGTACTTCTACCCACACGTCCTCTAAGCTGATAAAGTTGAGCAAGCCCCATCTTATCAGCATCGTAAATTATCATTGTATTGGCATTTGCAATATCCATACCTGTTTCTATTATAGTAGTACATACAAGAACGTCATATTCTTTTTGCATAAATGCTATTATAATATCTTCAAGCGTCTTTGAACTCATTCTACCATGAGCAACAGCAACTCTTGCATCTGGAACTAGCTTTCTAACCTTGTCTGCAATCCCTTCAATTCCCTCTACTCTATTGTAGACGAAGAATACCTGACCACCTCTTGATATTTCTTTTTCAATTTCATCCTGAATAATACTATCTCTAGCTTCTGTAACATAAGTTATTACCGGATGTCTTTCTTGTGGTGGCTCTTCTATTACAGTCATATCCCTTATTCCAGATAATGACATGTGAAGAGTTCTAGGAATTGGTGTTGCAGATAGTGTAAGAACATCTACAGTATTTTTTACTTTCTTTAAAGTTTCCTTGTGCTTAACCCCAAATCTCTGCTCCTCGTCTATTACAACAAGTCCAAGCTTTGGGAGCTCTATATCTTTAGAAATTATTCTGTGCGTACCTATAAGTACATCTACCATTCCTTTTTTAGCATCTTCTATGATTTTTTTCTGTTGCTTAGGAGTCTTAAATCTACTAAGAACCTCTACTCTTATCGGATAATCTGCAAATCTTTCACTAAATGTATTGTAATGCTGCTGTGCAAGTATAGTCGTAGGAACAAGTATAGCAACCTGTTTTCCATCCATACAAGCCTTAAATGCAGCCCTTATAGCGACTTCTGTTTTTCCGTATCCAACATCTCCGCATATTAATCTATCCATAACCCTTGAAGATTCCATATCTTTTTTAGTATCTTTTATAGCTTTAAGCTGGTCATCTGTCTCTTGATATGGGAATTTATCCTCAAATTCTTTCTGCCATACTGTGTCTTTAGAGAATTTATATCCCTTGATTTTTTCCCTTTTGGCATACAGGTTGATAAGTTCCTGAGTCATATCCTCGATTTCTTTTCTGACCTTAGCCTTAGCCTTTGTCCACTCTTGTGTCCCAAGTCTACTAAGTTTGACCTTCTCAGCCTCAGCTCCGATATATTTCTGAACCTTGTCCATTTGGTCAATAGGCACATATAAATTATCTCCATCTCTATAGACTATCTTCATATAGTCTTTCTTAATTCCATCAACAGTTATCTGATCTATACCTGTATATCTACCTATACCGCTATTTTCGTGAACTACGTAATCTCCAGGATTTAAGTCTAAGAATGAATCTATTTTCTGTGCATTTGTATTTTTCTTTTTCTTCTTTTTCGATTTTAATCCACTTCTCTGAACACCGATCATTTCTTTATCAGTTATAATAGTGAACTTAATATCTCTATACTGGAACCCTTCGCTAATTGCAGCTTCCATTATTATAGCCTGAGATGATTTTATCTCTGTATCTCTCTTTTTAGCTATCGAAGTTTCAACATCGTATTCAAATAAAGCTTCTTTTAATTTCTTTGCCCTTTCTGAGCTGTTCACCGCAAGAATAATCTTGTGCCCAGAGTATTTTAATCTCTGAAGCTCGTCTGCAAGAATATCTATCTTTCCATTAAATGATGGCACCTCTCTACTGTCGAAGTTCAATATTTCCTTTACATTAAATCCTTTAACAGCCTTTGGTAATAGAGAGTTTATCACTATATTTCTATCGCCTATACAGTACTCTAAATCTATATAATTGTAGACTAAATTTCCCTGAGATTTTAGTGCAGTTCCTCTTTCCAAGTTCATCTTGTAGCTGTCTTTAAATTCTTCAGCAAAATTTTCGCATCTTTCTTTCATCCTAGATATATCATTGATAAATACTATCGCCTTTTTATCTAGATATTCAAAAATACTCTTCTCTACATCTGGATAGAAGTAGTCTATATAGTTTTCTATTCCATCAAAGTACTCTTTTCTCGCAATTTTATCTATAACAGCCTCTACATCGTCACTGCACACTTTTCCTCTATCTTTTTTCATCCTAGAAACTGTTTCTTCAACATTTTCAGGATAGATAAATTCCCTAGAAGGAGTAATTATAAACGATTTCAGTTTATCTATAGATTTCTGAGAAAATACGTCAAATGTTCTTATTGAGTCGATTTCATCATCAAAGAACTCAATTCTTATAGGGTTTTCATATTCAAGTGAGAATATATCTACAATCCCACCTCTTACGCTGAACTGTCCAAACCCCTCTACCTTTGATACTCTCTCATATCCTAATGAAACCAACTTTGAAGATAACTCTTCTATATCTACTATATCTCCTACCTTGTATTTAAAAGTATTATCTAATAATACATCTTTAGGTAGGTATTTTCTAAGTACCGCATCTGCAGTTGTAACTAGTATTAACTTTTCTTTTTTTGCCAATTTAAGCAGCGTCTTTATTCTTTTCGCTTCTTGCTTTCTATCTTTGGCATCTAAGTAATAAAATCTTATCTCATCTGAAGTTAAAAGCTCTACCTTATCCTTAACGTAGAATTTTAAATCTTCGTAAATCTTTCTCGCTTCATATTCAGTTGAACCTACAAAAACAATAGGCCTTGAAAGATCCTTGAATAGAGATGAAGATATATGAGCTTTTTGAGCCTGATTTAGACCATTTACAAGCAGACATCTTCCCTCTACATCAAGTTTTTCTTTAAGTTTTATATATTCCTTTGAATTCTGAAGCGGATTAAAAAATATATCTCCCATTTTTTTCGCTCCTTTAATTCTCTACATTATATATTAAATTATTTTCCTTAACTCTAACTTATTTAAGTATATATTTATAAAAAAATTACTACTCAACTTTAAAATTGATATTTAACTTTAAATAAATTTATTATCCATTGTATTTATTCATAGCCATGTCGATTCCTTCTCTTATCATAGAATCTATAGCTTTTGCAGTTTTTTCAAACCCTTCATTCATAGCTTCGTCCTGTTCTTTTGGCACTCTTGAAAGAACGAAATCAGCTAAATCTCTTCCTTTATCTGGCTTTCCAACACCTACTCTAAATCTTGGGAAATCTTTAGTTCCAAGACACTGAGTTATAGATCTCATACCGTTGTGTGTACCAGGGCTTCCTTTTTTTCTTATTCTAAGTTTTCCTACATCTAAATCTATATCATCGTATATCACTATCAGTTTTTCTAAATCAGGTTTATAGAACTGATAAAGGCTAACTACAGACTCACCACTTAAATTCATATAAGTTGTGGGTTTTACAAGAACAACCTTTTCTGTCCCAACTCTACCTTCTCCTATTAAAGCTTTATGTTTTATCTTTGTAACACTTATTCCGTATTCATCTGCTAATCTGTCTATTACTTCAAATCCTGCATTATGTCTAGTCTTTGCGTATTTCTGACCAGGATTTCCAAGTCCTACTATTATATACATTTACTCATCTCCTTTTTTAATCAATTTTTATATTATCCTAAATTATTTTCTCAATTATATCGAGGTAGCACTTTACTATATCAAATCCGAGAATATTCAATATAGCTGCGATAATTATATACGGAGCAAAAGCAATTTTTTTATCCCTATTTCCACAGATAAATCTTATAATCAAAAATATTGCAGAAACAAGAAAAGAGCCCGGTATCAACGATAACGAACTTTTAAATCCAATAGTCATAGCACAAAGAGCATACACACCTATATCTGGTTCTAAAAATATATACAAATGTACTCATTTTAGATATTTCGCTCTTATTCT
>UQCY01000036.1 GCA_900539645.1 uncultured Clostridium sp.
GCCTTTTATGGACTTTCACCACAGATTAATAGCATGCCCGTCATACTAAAAAAGGAACCCTCAAGTAAAACTTGGGTGTTCCTTTTTACGTCTATCTTCTTAATTTTTTATTAATATATCCTTCAACATCAAATTCTTCAAATTCTAATGTTTTCTTAAGATATAGTGGATGATGTGGAGCTTAATTAATAATTATGTATTATTCCCAGTTTGTTCCTATATTTTTTTCTATAGCTCTATCGTAAATCATCTGAGCTGTTACAACATCCTGTACTCCGATTCCTACGCTCTTGAATATTATTATTTCGTCATCTGATTCTCTTCCAGGTATTTTTCCACTTACAACATCGCCTAATTCTTTATTTAAGTCATTTTCTTTTGATATTATTCCTTTTTTAAGAGGAGTTATTATACATCCTGCTTCTTCTAGTACTGCATCTACTGAATCACAGAATATTTTAGAAGCTCTTTTTATACTAACTTCATCTATTTCGTGCATATTAGGCATATATGAACCAACACCACTTATCAAAGCTCCTTCTTTTACAAGATTACCATCTATAACTGGAACTTCTGATGTAGTTGCTAATACTATAACATCTGCATCTTTTATCGCATCATCTGAAGAATCTGCAGCAACTATTTTTGCTCCATAAGAAGCTAATTCTTTTGACATATCTTCAGCAAATTTTTCTCTTTTTTCTTTATTTCTGCTAAACACTCTAACTTCTTCAAGTTCTCTAGCTGCAAGCATAGCCTCTAACTGAGCTGGTGCCTGTCCACCTGTACCTATTAATGCACCAACTTTTGCATCTTTTCTAGCAAGAAGATCAACTGCTGCACCTGAAGCCGCACCTGTTCTAACCCGAGTTATATATGTTCCATCCATTACAGATATAACCTCACCTGTAGTTGCGTCCATTAATATAACTGTCGCTGGAACAACTGGTTTTCCTTTTTCAGCATTTCCAGGGAATACAGATACTATTTTTATTCCTGCACAATCTAATGATTTTACGTATCCTGGCATGAATAACATGCTTTCTCCTTCTCTTATTGTTCCTAAATTTGTTCTTATTGGAACTACAGCATCTTTTTCACTGAATGCCTGATACGCTTTTTTATCAGCTTCTATTGCATCTTTCATTGTAAATACTTTTTTTATGTCTGATTTGTTAAGTAGTAGCATTTTAAACATCCCCCAACTTTTAATTTTTAGAAATTTTATTTTCTTTGTTAAGTCTATTATACTTGTTTCGTGAATAAAAAAACAGAGAGAAAAATTTTCTCTCTGCTTTATATCTAATTCTCATCATTTACCTTATTTACTGTGCTATTGTCATACAAGAAATCATCAAGAGTAGCATAATCACTTCCTGTAATTCTATTAATCTTCTGAACAAGTTTTTCCCCTTCTCCTTCGATAATAGCACGATGTCTTCTTGCATAAATATTTTCTCTTTCAAGAGCAATTGCAGTTTGTTCTGCTACAACCTTGATAATTTTCTTTTCCTCATCAGAAAGAATTTCTCTCTTATAGCATGCAACACCGATAACACCAAGAGTCAAGTAATTTCCTTTTATTGGAACATAATATGCATTACTTCCTTCTTCCTTTATACCTGTTTTTTGATATGTAGAAGGATTTACTTTTACACCTACTCCTTTAGTCTTACCAGTTCTAAAACATTCTTTTATAATTTCTCTTTCTTTTACTAATTTGAATAAATTTTCGCTTCCGTTATTATTGCATATATACACATGAGGCTCCATAAGGTTTCTTCTCTCATCTGCTATTGTTATTAATATTGTCTTTCCAAGTATGTTTACAAGGTTTTCTCCACAGTTTTCAACAACTTGTTCTCTATCTCTAGCTTTTAAGAACGATCCATCTGTACGATACAGCATCTCCATTTTCTTAGCTTGCATTTTTTCAGCCTCGACCTTCTTTTTAAGCTTAGATGTTATACCTGCAGCTAGCAAAGAAACTCCAACCATAACGGCAAAAGAAAGTGTATACATCTTTTGTTCTACAGCAAATGTATAACGAGGGTTTATAAAGAAAAAGTTATATATAAACATTGATGATACCGAAGCTATTGTTCCAAAAATATATCCTTCTGTAAATCTAGCAGTTAATACAGCAGCAAGTACATAAAGTACAACTATACTTGTATTGTCCATTCTACTATTTTCAAAGAGTAATGCTAGACACGTTATACCAGCCAATACTGATACTAATCTTATCCCATTGCCAAATAGGTATGATTTCAGATGTATTTCTTCTTCATTATGATGATACAATTTAGCTTTTCTATCTTTGTAAAAATTTCTTTCTATCACTGTTTATCCTCCCTTCTCATTTTCTAATATCAGAATTATATTATATACCCTTCGCATACATTAATCTAGTTATTTTTAGGTTAATTTAGTATATTTGACGTATAAATTTTATATTCCTCTATATATTTTTCTTCTTTAATGTTATATTGAATTTTTTTAAGAATTTAGCAAGGTGGAAGTTTTTAAATATAGATGTAACAAACACCAATGAAAGTGCCAATGCTCCAGCAGATGCCAGGGTTTCTGTCATAACATTTCCTGCTGTAACATAGTGCTCAAGTATAAATTCATATATTGAACGATACACACCAAATCCCGGCACAAGCACGATTAATGCACAGGCACTAAGTATTGTAGCCGGAATCATATACACCCTTGCACAGATTTCACAGTATACACTAAATGATATACCTGCCGCAAAAAAAGCAGCCCCAGGTGCAAATCCCATATATATAGAAGTTATTTTATATACAAACCAACCTATAGCTCCACCTACACCAGCTACTCTAAGGGTTCTACCTTTTATATTGAATAAAATTCCAAACCCTACAGCTACACCGTATGCAGCTACAGTTTCAATTAATATCCTTATCATTTAAAAGAATCCCCCTCTCAAGTACCAGTTTAGGACTAATGCCATTCCAACTGCAATTGATGTACCTATAAATACAACCTCAGATAATTTTGCTGTACCTGCAACTAACTGCCCATCCAATATATCCCTTATCGCATTTGTAAGTGCAAAACCAGGAACTAGAAGCATTATAACCCCTGCTATTATGTAGTCCATAGTTTTTAAAACTCCGCCCTCTACACATATAACAGATGCCATAGCAATAAAAGCAGCACAAATTATATTTACAAAGAATTCGTTAAGACTCTTATTAGATAAATATTCTTGTAAAATCTTTGTAACCATTCCAACTAAAAACGACATTATAAAATCTATTTCTCCACCACCAAATAAGATAGAGAAACAAGATGTCACAAGTCCTGCCCCAAGTATTGTTATTGTATGGGAGTAACTTTCTTTTTTGCAAATCTCTTCTAATCTCTCTTCACATTCATCTATACTTAGATTTTCATATGCTATATTTCTAGACAATGCGTTTATTTTTTTCATCATATTCAAATCTGTAGATCTCTCGTTTATCCTTTTAACAACTGAATAAACTTTTTTATTCTTATACACCGATAATAATAATGTAGTCGGCGTTGCAAATACTTCGGCATTATCTATCCCAAATGCCATACATAGTCTTTGAATTGTATCCTCTACTCTATATATTTCACCGCCACATTTCAGCATATTTCTCCCAGCCTCAGCAGCAAAGTTGAGGATTCTGTCTATATCCTCAAAATCTCTCTCCATTTTTTTCCCTCCTTTATTTACTTTTTTTACACAACTTTAAACAATAAATTTATCTTTATTGAATAATTTCTTTTAACAACTCTAGACAATTATACAACATTTATCACTACAATTCGGCATAAATTATACATTTCTATAGATTACATATTTAGCTATAGTTTTTGGTTATAGTTTCAGAAAATTATTCACTCAAAAATTTTATTTTTGTGTAAAATCAACAGTTACAAGACTTTTTCTATGATATAATACAGATAATATATAAATTTCAAAAATTCAAAAATATTTTACTCTTTTAAAGGAGGTAAAAATGAAAATAGCAGTTTGCCAAATGAAAGTTTGTGATGATAAAGATAAAAATATATCTCACGCATTGGAGATGATAGATGAAGCCGCTAACAATGGTGCTGAAATTATAGTCTTACCAGAGATGTTTAACTGCCCTTATGAAAATAGTTACTTTCCAGTATTCGCTGAAGAATATCCAGGAAAAACTACTGAAGCTTTAAGTAGTGCAGCAAAGAAAAATTCTATCTACTTAGTAGGTGGAAGTATTCCCGAACTAGAAAATGGGAATATCTACAATACTTCATTCGTATTTGATAGAAAAGGGGAACTTATTGGAAAACACCAAAAGATGCATCTATTTGATATAGATGTAGAAGGTGGGGTTTCTTTTAAAGAGTCTGATACACTTTCTTCCGGACATAATGTTACTATTGTCGATACAGAGTTCGGAAAAATAGGTGTGGCTATTTGCTATGATATAAGATTTCCCGAACTTTCTCGTTTGATGGCTTTGGAAGGTGCCGAACTTATTATCCTTCCTGCAGCATTTAATATGACTACTGGACCTGCACATTGGGAGCTATCAATTAGAATGAGAGCACTTGATAATCAGGTTTATTTTGTAGGAGCTGCACCTGCTAGAGATGAATCAGCATCTTATGTAGCTTTTGGAAACTCTAGGGTTTCAGACCCTTGGGGTAATATAATTGCTGCTGCAGATGAAAACGAATGCATACTATATGCAGATATTGACAAGGAATATACTAAAAAAGTAAGAAATGAACTTCCACTGTTAAAACACAGAAGAACAGATTTATATTCTGTGAACTTTTTTTAATTTTTTTTAAAAAAAGTTCAACTTTTTGACTATTTTGTGTTATAATAGATTTTGCAAAAGGGAAAAACACCCTCAAAATCCGAACGCTTTTCGGATTAAGTAAAAAAGACTATAATTAATTTTTATATATTCATTGGAGGAAAAGGCATGAAAAAAGTATACACAGGTAAAACTAAAGACGTTTTTGAATTAGACAACGGTAATTTTGAATTATTATTCAAAGATGATTGTACTGGTAAAGATGGAGTATTCGATCCAGGTGAAAACTCAATAGGTTTAACAATAGAAGGTATAGGTAGAGAAAACTTAAAAACTTCTGTTCACTACTTTGAATTATTAAAAGAAGCAGGAATAAAAACTCACTACGTTAGCGCTGACATAGAAAAATCAACTATGGAAGTATTACCAGCTAAAGTTTTCGGTAAAGGTGTAGAAGTTATATGCCGTTACAGAGCAGTAGGAAGCTTCATAAGAAGATACGGTGAATACATAGAAAACGGAGCTAAATTAGATGCTTACGTTGAAGTTACTTTAAAAGACGATGAAAGATGTGACCCATTAGTTACTTCTGAAGGATTAGAAGCTTTAGGAATAATGACTCAGGAACAGTTCGATCAGATGAAAGAAAGAACTAGAAAAATAACTGCAGTTGTTGCTAAAGACTTAGAAGAAAAAGGATTAGAATTATACGACATAAAATTCGAATTCGGATTCTACAATGACGAAGTTATATTAATAGACGAAATAGCTTCAGGAAACATGAGAGTTTACAAAGACGGAGAAATAGTTGATCCAATGGACTTAACTAAAATGATATTAGCTTAATTAATAGAAATATATGACTGTTGCAAATTTTTGCAACAGTCTTTTTTTATATAATCTGTTGTAAGTTTACTAGTTGTTAAGAGTGGATAAATCAAAATTTGTATGTTAATAACTCTCGGGGATTGAAGTCATAGACAAACTTCTCTCCAGGCTTCGACGTGCGTGTAAGCAAAGTATTTTGTTGTAATTAAAACCCACATCTGCAGATTGTCGAGTGCGTTTTGTCTATGACCTTCAATCTACCAAGTTGGTTATTATTCCTATAAATTTTGATTTATTCCACTCTTTATAAGCTAGTAAAATCTCAAAAAGATTAATAATAAAAGGACTGCTTGCAAAATCTTGCTAACAGTCCATATATTTTCTATTAATTTATTTTTCGTCGGATAATTTTTTGTACATTTTCATTAATTCAGATACGCATTCTTCTTCACTCATTTTTGTATTAAATCCATATGCTGCCATAACAGCTTTATCATTTGCTATATGTGCTTTTCTTAATTCTGGTGGCATTGTTAATGGATTATATAAATCTTCTAACGTATTGTTAGTAAATTTATCACGTGCATCTAAAATCATTTGTGCTGTTTTTTCAATTTTTTTCTTATTTTCCTCACTTATATATGGGAATGGGAAATTATTATAAATTAGTGGTGAATATCTATATCCAGTTCCTAATCTTCCACATAAAATTCTCATCCATGCCATATGTACATTTGATGTTAATATTCCAAATAAACATAAACTTGCATCCGGAATCATATAACAAGCATCTCCAACGATAATTTCTGATGACATAAATCCTATAGGAATATATCTTCTTTCTCCAGAAGAATGTCTTGGAAATAAAAGATATGATTTATTTGGTTGACGTATTTGGCAGAATAAATATGGATAATCAGCTTTTTTTCTTATACGTTCTGCACTACTTGCTAATCTTTTTTCTTTAATCTTTTCAAATCTTTCTTTAAAATCTTTAATTTTAGAAAAATCTGCTGGATTACCATCTAACAACCAAATACAATATCTAGAATATACTCCTTTTATATTTTTTATATATTCATCTCCTCCTACAAAAGGCTTTATATAATTTGCAATATTAGGATATTTTTTTTGAATTTCTATTGCCTCTTCTGATTCAAGGAAAAGATTCCCACCATCACTCGGCTCACTACCTTTTATCATTTTAGGAAAACCTTTGGGTGGGATATTTTTTCTACTTTTTACCCATATATCATCTGCATCATATAGATATGCATTAATATATTTAGCTTCTATTTTTTTATTTCCTTCCCAAATATATTTTTTCCCAATATATGGAGCTATAGAAAATCCAACAATAACACAAACAACTGTAGCACTATTAGACGATTCACTACTCCATTTGAATGAACGATGAGCAAAACAAATTTCAATTCCTTTATCACTCATATTTTTCCAAAATGTTGGAACACTTTCTCCTTGACATATTGAATTTGTTGACACAAATGCAGTTTTTATTTTTCTATCTCTACTATATAACATATAATCAATAGATTTTGAATACCAACATAATACATAATCAAGTTTTGTTTCTGAACTACCTTTTCCAAAAATTAATGCCATATCTTCCACTTGTTCTTTAGTTTTTTTATAAACAAAAGGAGGATTTCCCATTATATACGATAATTTTTCTGGAGGTACTACATCCTTCCAATCGATTCTAAGTGCATTTCCCTCAGTTATATTTACATAGCTTTTTAATGGCAGGAAGTCATCATCAAATCCATAGACTATATTTTTTGTTTCTTCAAGCATCTGTGATTCTGCAATCCATAATGCTGTTTTTGCTACTGTAACTGCAAAGTCATTAATTTCAATCCCATAAAATTGTTGAATAGATACTTTTATAGGATTATGCGCTTCATCACCTAAAGTTATCTGACCACCAATTTTTTCTTTGATAACTTCATTTTCTAGATGTCTAAGAGATAAATATGTTTCTGTTAAAAAGTTTCCTGAACCACATGCTGGATCTAAAAAAGTTAATTCAGCCAATTTATCTTGAAAATCATCTAATTTTTTATATTTTGTTTTTTGAACCTTTGTTTTTTTTATTTCTTCAAATTCAGATTTTAAATCATCTAAAAACAATGGATCTATTACTTTATGTATATTTTCAATTGAAGTATAGTGCATTCCACCAGTTCTTCTAGTTTCTGGGTTTAATGTTGATTCAAACACAGCTCCAAAGATTGTCGGCGATATATCTCTCCAGTTGAAATCTTCAGATGCATTTTCTAAAAGCATTTTTTTAATTTCTTCTGTAAATTGAGGTATTTCAATTGTTTCATCTGCAAATAATCCTCCATTAACATAAGGGAATTGAGAAAGATCCTCTTCTAAATATTCATCTCTTTCTTCAATAGGAGTATCCAATGTTTTAAATAATTCGATTAATGCACGTCTACAATCCTTAACATCATAGGCTGCTAAATAATCATGAAACATATTTCTTTTACCAAATATTCCAGCATCTTCTGCATATAAACAGAATACTATTCTTACACAAAGTGCATTTAAACTTTTAAGTTTATGTTCTCTTTTTTCCTTTTGTTCAGTAGTTTCGTCTTTTTCCTTAATTTCTGGAATTTTATATTGTTTCAAAAAAGCATCGTAAATTAAGCCAACAATATCACCAGCTTTAATTGAAACTTCCATTTCTTTAGAGATAGATTTTACTTCTTTCTTTACTAAGAAGTCTAAAAGTTGATATTTATCTTGTAGTTCTGTTAATTCTATTTTTAGAGCTTTTGGGACTCTTTCATTCATATCATAAACCCATATTTCGCTGAAATTAGATGTAACTATCCATCTTGCTTTTTCATCATATGGTAAATTGTCATTATATCTTTTTGCTTGTTCATATGGTGTTAAATCAATATCACCAGAATTATTAAGCTTTTGATCTAACCCTATTCCTAAGCTCTTTTGTTCAATAAGAACTTTAGTTTCTGGTATATAAACATCTATACGCTTTGTATGTCCGTTAACTATAACTTTTTTCTCAAAATTTATACGTTCTGTGATATTATCCATTTCAAAAATATTTGTTAAAAGATCAATCCAATAAGAACGTCCATCTTCATCTTCTTTTCCTTTACCAGACCATCTATTGATAAATTTACGGGCAGCTTCTCTTTGCTCTGCAACTGTCATTATATCTCCCTCCTAATAGTTATTGTTTTTGAAAATATTTTATTACTTATAATTACACACTATATTTATTATACTATCACGAATTTATATTGTTGTCATATCTAATCAATTCAATAAAAATAGCTACTAAGTAATAACCTCAGTAGCCATTTGTTTAGAATTTTAAAATTATTTATTTTTCAAAAGATAGAATTTATCTTATATTTTGATATTGTATTTTTCTATTTTTAGTAGTTTTTCTTTTATATTAAGTCCTCCTGCATATCCAGTCATACTTCCATTACTGCCAACAACCCTATGACATGGAACTATTATCGCTATTGGATTTTTGTTGTTTGCATTACCAACAGCCCTACAGGCTTTTTCATTCCCTATTACAATCGCTATATCTTTATAACTTCTAGTTTCACCATATGGAATATTTAAAAGTTCTTTCCATACCTTTTTCTGAAATTCAGTCCCTATCATCTCTATCTCAATATCAAAGTTTTTTCTTTTTCCATATAGGTATTCTTTTAATTGTAGATATGTTTTTCTTATAGCATCTGTTTCTTTTTCTATTTCTATTTCTTTTTTATAATCAGAAAATACAAGTCCGATTATCTTCCCGTCTTTTTCAGATATTTTTATCGCTCCTATTTCTGTATCGTAACAAAAGTAATTAATCATAATTCTAAATCCTATTCTATATTTTTATAGTTTATTATGTATTTCAATCCAACCTAAATTTTACATAGACTATATTCTCATTATTATTCTACTATATTAGTTTTTATATTTTTTCCATCGGCATATTTTTCAAGAAGTCCTTTTATTTCATTCATTCCACTTTCTAATTTATCTTTTCCTGAGAATGAGAATAAGCACATCATTATTTTTTCCGCATTTTCATCTATAGCAGCTCTTCTTGAATCACTTGTAGGGCTACCAAATTTCCCTTCTTCATCAGCTAAAACTGGCATATTAGCTACATTAACCATATCTTTTCCAATTCCTTTGTACTCATCTCCCTCTTCTCCAACAGTAAACACTACATTTTCTCCTATGTTTTCTGTATTGTAAGATCCTATTGAGAACTGAGTTTTCATAGATATTAGGTTATTTATATCTACAATATTATTTACAAAGTATATTCCCTTCCCCTGAAGTACTCTTCTTATAAGCGCTTCTGAAGATGTTCTGTATCTTGAAGGATTTTTCCCACAAGCTTTGTATGCTTTTCTATTTGCATCTATTGTTTCTTCTGAAGATAAATCTTCTAACTTTATGCTATTTGTAAGTAGTTCGCATTCTTCATTTAATAATTTTACAAGTTCTTCTGAACTTTCTTTTACTTTTACCTCCGCTTCAACTACTCCAACCATACAATCTGGTACTAGATTTTTTAGCTTTTCATCAATTCTTAACATTTTTTACACTTCCCTTTTTAGTTTTTTATTTACAGTATTATTTTACAACTTTTTTATAATTTTTTCACTCTTGGTAAATATAGTCCTTTCAATAAAAAAGCTGCTACAAAATACTTGTAACAGCATATTATTTATATTCTATTAAATTAAATTTAATTTTATTTAATTACTTTCCAATCTTCTACCAATTTCTCTATAGAAAAAGCTGCATTTGCTGGACTTGTAGAAGGTAGTTTTTCTATTTCTATTCCCACATCTGAGCAATATTTCTTGTATAATTTAAAAGATTTATCTCCATTTGCAAATATCCTATCTATTTTGCTATTCTTCACAACTTTAGCTATATCATTTACAACTACATTTTTTATACTACTATCGCTAGAACCTTTGATAACACAAGATTTTATAACGTCCCAAATTGCTATGTTATTTTTTAATAGCATTTCCTTTTTTTCTTCTATAGTAGTTGGAAGTTCTGTTTCTGTAATATTTGAAATCACCTGCCAAAATCTATTTCTAGGATGTCCATAGTAGAAATTCTGCTCTCTTGATTTTACCGATGGAAAACTTCCAAGTATTAATACTTTTGAATTTTCATCGTATACAGGCTCAAAAGTGTGCTCCACCTTTTGATATTTTTTGTATTTTTCTTTTAGTTCTAATATATCTTTTTCTATTTCTGAGATAATTTCTTTAAATTTATCATCACCTTTTCCTGTTGGATCCTCAAGTTTTAAGTCCTCATCAAACTTTCTTCCTATTATTGGACAAGATACTCCACATCCCATTGAAACCATTAAATCTACATTTGGAATATCTTTCATCAGTTTAGAGTGTTGATTTTCTTCCATGTCTATATCGTATATTTCTTTCATTAATCTTATAGCATCTTTGTTTATTTCTCTAAGCTCTGTTCCAGCTGAGTATGGTTCAAATACATCTGATGCGTATTTTCTACAAAGAGCCTCTGCAATCTGACTTCTACAAGAATTATGAACACAGATAAAAGCTATTTTTAGCATATTTTCACCTCTTATCTATATATTCTTTTTAAGCAGCTCAACTATTTCATCGGTTTTCAGTATTTTTCCAACAGATACTACTTTTTCATTTATTACAATACCTGGTGTAGACATAACTCCATAGGTAACAATTTCTATTAAATCTTCTATTTTTTCAATATCTGCATCAAGATTTAATATTTCAACAGCTTCTTTTACATTATCATTTACTTTATCGCACTTTTCGCACCCTTCTCCAAGCACTTTAATGCTAACTTTTTCATTGCTTATATTAGTATTTTCTTCTTTTATAACTTCTTTTTCTATATCATCTTTTTTCTTATTCTTTCCAAATCCAAAAAGTCCCATATCTTCACCTCAAAATTTTATTATTTTTCAACTAATTTTATCAACATATTCAACACTATATCAACATATATCCAAATGCATTGAATAAATACCCTATTAATATTATACCAATAGTTACAATAGCAAAGAATAGTCCAAGTAATTTAGGTTTTACCGCTTTTCTAAGCATTATCATAGATGGTAGAGATAGCGCTGTAACTCCCATCATGAATGAAAGAACTGTTCCAAGTCCCGCTCCCTTAGCAAATAGACTCTCTGCTATTGGAACTGTTCCAAATATATCTGCATACATTGGAACTCCAACCGCAGTTGCTATAGGTACAGAGTACCATCTTTCAGCTCCAAGCACTTTTTCCACAAACTCTGCTGGAATTACATTGTGTATAATCGCTCCAATTCCAACACCTACAAATATATATGGAGCAACTTTTTTAACTGTTTCTAATACTTTTTCTTTTGCAAAAGATATTCTTTCCTTTGTTGTAGGCTCTTCTATATCTAAATCAACATTTGGAGCTTTTCTTATAAACTCTTCTATCTCATCTTCCATATTAGATTTTTCTATAATCAATCCACCTATAACAGCTAAAATCAAACCTACTATTACATACGCAACAGCTATTTTAGTACCGAATATACTCATTAAAAGCACAAGTGATCCTAAATCTACAAGTGGAGAGGATATTAAAAATGAAAATGTTGCTTCCAAAGGAAGTCCTGCACTTGTGAATCCTATAAATAGCGGAATTGATGAACAAGAGCAAAATGGTGTAACTGTTCCAAGAAGTGCTGCTAGGATATTAATTTTTATTCCTTTAAATCTCTCTAATATCTTTTTTGTTTTTTCTGGTGGGAAGTAACTCTGAATATATGATATTACAAATATTAACACAGATAGTAATATAAATATTTTAATCACATCGTATATAAAGAATTGAAGTATTCCATATATTGTCGAATTGCTATCAAGTCCCAATTTATCTAATCCCATTCCTACCAGGGTACTTATCCATTTCATTCCCAAGATTTGATTTTGTATAAACATAATTTTCCTTCTTTCTTTTTTATATTTGAATTTTAAATCTATATATTTATATATATCGATATATAAATTTTTTTAAAAGCCATCCCAAATATAGATGACTTTAATCTCTTCCATTATATATATATGACTATTTTTCACATACTAGATTATTTCTCACAATCACAGCTGTTATCTGCATTTAACTTGGCTGATGCTGCAAAATCACTTAAAAGATCAAACACTGAATCAAATGAAGATTCTATTATACTGTAGTGCATACACTTACCTTCTTTTCTACCAAATACTATTCCAGAATCACAAAGTATTTTCATGTGGTGAGAAAGTGTAGACTGACTTATCTGCAGTTCTTCAAGTAGCTTACAAGCACATTTTTCTCCATCTTTAAGTATTTCTAATATTTTTATTCTATTTTCATCGCCTAATGCTTTAAATATTTTTATTTCTTTTGTATGTAGTGAGTTCATTTCTATCCCTCCTGATAGTTTATATTATATTTAATATATCGATATATGTCAATATGAACTACTCGCAATTTATTTCTAAAAAAAGACTCCAAAAGCAATTACAAACTGCTCTTAGAGTCTTTATATTTTATAAATGATTTTTATATTTCACAAAATTTAATTTTTAATTATTATATAAATCTTACTCCATCAGAGTATACAGCTTTTCCATTTAGATAAACTGTGTTTATATTTTTTATACAATCTATGTTCTGGCTTAAATCTCCATCTACTACTGTTATATCTGCTATATATCCTTCTTCTATTAATCCAAGTTCATCGCCTCTTCCAAGAACTTTTGCTGGATTTGAAGTTGAAGTCTGTACAGCCTGAACTGGAGTTATTCCATATTTTACCATGTAACTCATCTCTTCAGCTATTGGTAATACTGGTGCTCCATACATTACCATATCACTACCTGTACATACAGTTACACCTGTGTCGTATAATTTTTTGAAGTTATCTCTGTATGATTCATAAGCTGGTTCATAGTATGCATAGTCTCTCTGTTCTTTAGCTGCAACAGGATCGTTGAATACATCAGCATTTCCTTCTTCTATATTCTTTTTACATACTTCATATAAGTAAGTGTATGCAAATATCGTTGGAGTCCAAGCTATTCCTTTATCTCTCATCTGTTCTGCCTGTTCAACAGTTAAGAACGTTCCATGTTCTATTGTGTCAAATCCTGCATCTATACACATCTGGATTGATGGATGTGTTCCTGCGTGAACAACACATTTTATTCCTCTTCTGTGGCATTCATCAACAGCTGCATCTAATTCTTCCTGAGTAAATTCAGGTATATGTGAACGGTGGCTAGTTAGAAGTTTTATCCATTCCGCACCATCTCTCATCTGTTTTCTTATTTCTTTTCTGATTTCCCAAGGACCGTCAACCTGTACAACTTCATCCCAACAATGTCCACCAGTCATACACATTCCTGCGTCAACATGTGTTATTCTTGGTATAGTTATAAATCCTTTTGATTCAGCTAGTTTTAGAGTTTTACATACTCCATGTGGAGAATAGCAATCTCTTATACTAGTGATACCTTTTGTAAATGCAGCCTGTGCATGCTGAAGTGCATACATCATTATCATCTGGTCGTTGTAGTTAAAGCTATCTGGCTGACTATACCAGTATCCTAGATGTGCATGCATATCGAACATACCTGGCATTATTGTAGCATCTCCAAAATCTTTTACTTCTTCGTTTGGATATTTAGCCTTTACTTCTTCTAATGTTCCTACTGTTTCTATTATTCCTCTTTCATTTATACATACAGCAGAATTATTTAAAACCGTTTTCCCATCACCTGTAATAATTTTGTTAGCAGTAATTATCATAACATTGCCCTGGTTCTAAAAATATATACAAATGTACTCATTTTAGATATTTCGCTCTTATTCT
>UQCY01000037.1 GCA_900539645.1 uncultured Clostridium sp.
CGAACGGCACGCTCCGTGGTGTGAGAGGGGCTACAAGTTAGCCCCTACTTGATTTTAAAAACAAAAGTTAGCCTAAGGAGTTAACTTTTTAAGGTATAGATTTATTAAATTTTTAAAAAGATAATAATACAATAAAAATAATAAAATATTTTTTAGAAAAAGAAGGTAATAAAGGTTTTAATATAGAATTATAATATATACAAATAAAATAAGGAGGGAAGTCAGATGACTGAAAGAAATTATGATACAGTACTAAAGGAAATTGAAAAATTTGTAAAAGAAAGAGAAGAGATCATAAAATCTGCTGGTGACTGGATAGACAGATATATCGCAGACAGAGCCCTTCCTATGGAACTAAAGGACAAATGTGCTGACTGGCAGCAGGAACTAATAGACATGCTAGAAGCACAGGTTCTAGAAGCTAAAGACTACTACATGTGTATAAAAGAAAAAATAGAAGACATGCAATAAAACTTTAGCTCACAAAATACTTAAAAATTCTACTTAATATCAAAAAATAGGTGCTATCATAAATAATATTATGGTAGCACTTTTCATTTTTATATCAATTAAAATAATGTGAATAAATTTATTCATTTATATAGCATCCAACTATTTCACCAATATACATTGTGTGGAAATCATCTTTGTCTGGATAGCATTCATCAAATAATCCATCAACTAAGAACTGAGATTCTTTTAAATCATTCTTAAACAGTTTCTTACAAACAAGCACTAATTTTGATTCTTCATAGCCAAATCCATTTTCTAACTCTACAAGATTTAACCCTTCTACATTCATCTTATCTATATCTCTACCAGATTTTGTTCCAAGAAGAGATAATTTATCTTTATATCCATCTTTTAAGAATGTAAGCGTATAGTAATCGCTATTGTCCATAAATTCTTTTGTATATCTGCTCTGTCTAACATATACAGTAGATACATTTTTTCTCCAAAGAACTCCAACGCCACCCCAACTAACAGTCATAGAATTGAAAGAATCTTTATCTCCTGCCATAAGAAGTGCCCAATCATTGTCTAAAAGAGTGAATGGGTTTACATTTAATTCCTTTGGATCTATTTTTTTTAACATAGAAAATCCCCCTTTAAAAGATAAAATATTAAAACTTCTATAAATATAATATCACAAATCCAAAAGATAAAATCAAATAAAAATAGCAAAACGCAAAAGAAAAGTATAAAAAATAAATTCTATGAAAATAATAAAAATAGGAGAAAGATTGGAGGTTTATTAAAGATATGAATAATGTAGAAAAGGGAAAAATTGGTGAGGATATAGCTGTTGAATTTTTGAAAAAGAAGGGAGCAACTATAAAAGAAAGAAATTTTAGAGGCAGATTTGGGGAAATCGATATAATAGCCTTTTTTGATACAACAGAAATAGTTTTTATAGAGGTTAAAAGTAGAAGCGATTGTAGATATGGATTTCCTGCAGAGGCTGTGGGTAAAACTAAGCAAAGTAAGATAAGAAAAACAGCACAGGAATATATAATGAAGAAAAATTTGTATAAGGTTTCTGTTAGATTTGACGTTGTGGAAATATATATGAATGATAAGAAAATTAGACATATAGTGGATGCATTTTGATGGAGGTGTTGAGATGATAAGTTCTATAAATTCGAGAAATATAATTGGAATAGACAGTTGCGATATAAAAGTAGAGGTAGATATCGGAAAGGGAATGCCGGCGTTTAATATAGTTGGGCTTGCTAGTACAGAGATAAAGGAAGCTAGAGAGAGGGTGAAGTCGGCAATAACAAATAGTGGATATAGATTTCCAAATGCGAGGATAGTTGTAAACTTATCTCCAGCAGATATGAAAAAACAGGGTTCATTTCTAGATTTGCCAATAAGTATGGGAATATTGAGAGATAAAATAAAAGCAAAAGATAAAGAAATGACGGATTCTGTTTTTGTTGGAGAGTTATCGCTTGATGGAACTGTTAAGTCTATAAAGGGAATTCTTCCTATTGTAATAGGAGCGAAAGAAAACGGATACGAGAAGATATTTGTACCGAGAGATAATTTTAATGAATGTAGCTTTATAGATGGGATTGAAATAATACCTGTAAGTAGCTTGAAAAACTGCATCTCTATATTAAATGGAGGTATTACAAAGATAGAAATTGAAGGGATTAAATCAGATATTTTAAAGGATGAAGAATTAAAAAACTCAGTTGATGAAAAGATTGATTTTAGCGATATAAAGGGAAATATATACGTCAAAAGATGTGCTGAGATTTCTGTTGCAGGTGGTCACAATATGCTTATGATAGGCCCACCAGGATCTGGAAAATCTTTTTTAGCAAAGAGAATGCCTACAATTTTCCCCGATATGACTAGGAAAGAGATGCTTGAAGTGAGTAGGATATATAGTGTTTGTTCAAATTCAGTTGAAAGAAGTGGTCTTATAGAAAACAGGCCTTTTAGAGCACCTCATCATACGTGTACAGGAATTTCGTTGATAGGTGGTGGAGTAGATGCAAAGGCTGGAGAGATAACATTGGCTCATAGGGGAGTGTTATTTTTGGATGAGGTTGCAGAATTTAGCAGAAAAACATTGGAGTCGTTAAGACAGCCTATAGAGGAGAAAAGTGTAAATATCTCTAGATTGAAGTACAGCATAACATA
The DNA here is from genome assembly GCA_900539645.1 of uncultured Clostridium sp. Taxonomy (GTDB): domain Bacteria; phylum Bacillota; class Clostridia; order Peptostreptococcales; family Peptostreptococcaceae; genus Peptacetobacter. Next base: position 2,656 of record UQCY01000037.1, read on the forward strand.
TCCAAGTGATTTTATTTTAGTTGCTGCAATGAATCCTTGTCCCTGTGGATATTACAGGTCAAATATAGAGTGTAGATGTAGACGATACAACATAGAGAGGTATCTAGGAAAGTTATCAGGACCATTTTTGGATAGAATTGATATTTTCACAGAAGTGAAATCAGTTTCATTCGATGAGATTAATTCAAAAATAAAAAATGAAACGTCTGAAGAAATAAAGAAAAGAGTTGAAGCAGCTAGAAGAATGCAGTACAAAAGGTTTAAAGGCGATAAAAATAAACTCAATAGGGATATGAATAGTTCTGAAATCGACAAGTATTGTGCTGTAGATGATAGCTGTGAGAAAGTTTTAGAGATGATTTTTAATAAATATAGATTGAGTAATAGAAGTTATATAAAACTTCTAAAAGTAGCAAGGACAATAGCAGATTTAGATCAGAGGGAAAATATTAAAGAAAGTGATATACTGGAGGCATTTTCAATGAAAAGGGCATACTATACGTATTTTTCTAAGCTACACGATTAAAATATATATGAAAGAAAGGAAATTTAATAATGAATAAAAGAGATGCATATTTATGGTTATATGGTGTTGTTGGTTTAAGTAATTTGACAATAGACAAAATTGAAAAGAAAATACCAGGTACGAAAGATATATTTGATTTTTCAGAGAAAACAATATATAATCTTGAAGGAGTAAATGATAAAGTTAAGAGTAGTATCATTAATTGTAAAAATAAGATGAATGTAGATGACTATAAGGAACTTCTTTACAAAAAGAATGTAAAATATTCGGTTATTGGAGATGATGATTACCCTTATAAATTGGCTAATATATACGATGCACCAAAGGTATTATTCTATAAAGGAAATCTGTCTGCACTAGGCAAACATTTTTCGGTTGGAATAGTGGGTTCGAGAAAACCTACTGTGTACGGAGCAGAGTGTACTAAAAAGCTTGCTAGAGAGCTTTCTGATTATGGAGCTGATATAATAAGTGGGCTTGCAATAGGAGTAGACGCAATAAGCCATGAAGCATCCCTTTTAGGTAAGGGAAAGACTTTTGGTGTTTTAGGTTCTGGGATAGACAATCCCCTTCCAAAGACGAATATATGGTTAATGAACAAAATTGTTGATTCTGGTGGAGCAGTGATATCAGAGCATGGAATAAACAAAACAGTTCATCCACATTATTTTGCAAATAGAAATAGGATAATAAGTGGACTCAGTGATGGTGTTATTATAGTTGAAGCAGCTAAAAAGAGCGGCGCACTTATAACTGCGGAATTTGCAGCAGAGCAAGGTAGAACAGTATTTGCTGTACCTGGAAGTATATTTTCAGAAAACAGCAAAGGATGTCATAGACTTATTAAAGAAGGTGCAAAATTAACTGAAAATATAGATGATGTTTTAGAGGAATTTGAAGTATTTAAGTTTAAAACACTTGAAAAAGAAATAAAATATGATACTATAGAAAAAGCCGATATAAATGCGGATTTAGAAGATGATGAGAAGATTTTAGTTGATATTATCAGAAAAAATGGTAGTATAGATATGGATTCTTTATGTTTAAAAACTAAATTTGGCATTGAAAAAATAAATCCAATTGTAGAAAAATTAAAACTGTACGATCTTATTTTCGAAATTGAAAAGGGGGTCTACAGTATGAAAATATAAGAATAAATTAATGACGGAGGTGTGTTTTTTGGCAAAAATATTAGTTATAGTCGAGTCGCCAGCAAAGGCGAAAACAATCGAAAAATTCCTTGGTAAAAGCCATTACACAGTAAAAGCATCTGTTGGTCATGTTAGAGATCTTCCTAAAAGTAAGTTAGGAATTGATATAGAAAATAACTTTGAACCAGGATATATAAACATAAGAGGTAAAGGGGATCTTATAAAAGATTTAAAGAAATCAGCTAAAAAAGCTAGTAAGGTTTATCTTGCAACCGACCCCGATAGAGAAGGAGAAGCAATTTCTTGGCATCTTGAACATATACTAGGCATAGAAAATGACGAGCCTTGTAGAATAGAGTTTAACGAGATAACAAAGGATGCTATAAGAAAAGCTATAAAAAACCCTAGAAAAATTAATCTTGATTTAGTTGATGCTCAGCAGGCTAGAAGGGTTATAGACAGATTGTTAGGTTATCAGATAAGTCCAGTTCTTTGGCAGAAACTTAGAAAAGGACTTAGTGCAGGTAGAGTACAGTCTGTTACAACAAAATTAATCTGTGATAGAGAAAAAGAGATAAATGCATTTGAACCAGTTGAATATTGGACAATAGATGCAAAATCTGAATCTAAAACAGGTGAGAATATAGACTTCAAACTATCTGCTATAGACGGTAAAAAAGCCGAAATACACAACGAAGAAGAAGTAAATAAAATATTAGAAATAATAGAAAATAAAGATTTACACGTGGTAAAAATTGAGTCTAAAAAGAGAAAAAAATCTGCTCCAAAACCATTTACAACTAGTGTACTTCAGCAGGAAGGGGTTAATAGACTAGGATTCTCAACTAAGAAAACTATGATGATTGCCCAGGAATTATATGAAGGTATAGATGTAAAAGGTGAAGGAACTGTAGGGTTAATTTCTTACATAAGAACAGACTCTAATAGAATATCAGAAGAAGCAAAAGGTAAGGCAGAAATATTTATAAAAGAAACTTTAGGAAATGAATACTATAAAGAAGAAAAAAAATCATCTGATAAAAAGAGTACTAAAAAAGTTCAGGACGCACACGAGGCAATAAGACCTACATCTGTAGATAGAACTCCAGACAGTATAAAAGACTCTTTAAGTAAAGACCAGTACAAACTTTACAACCTAATATGGAGAAGATTTGTTGCTAGCCAGATGAGTGATTCTGAATTTGAACTTATGAATGTAGAATGTCAGATAGAAAACTATACATTTAAAGCTACTGGATCAAAAATGATATTTGATGGTTATACAAAAATATATAACTTCTACGATAGAGAAGATAGAATACTTCCTGAAATATCAGAAGGTGACGATTTAAAAGTAAATGGAATTTTCCCAGAGCAACACTTTACTCAGCCACCTGCTAGATACACAGAGGCTAGTTTAGTAAAAACACTTGAAGAACTTGGAATAGGTAGACCTAGTACATATGCACCTACAATAGCTACTATATTAAATAGGGAATATGTAGAAAAAAATGGTTCTAGTCTTCAGCCAACAGAGTTAGGTATATTAGTAACTGAAATACTTGAAGCTAACTTTGCAAAACTTATGGATGTAGACTTTACAGCTAAACTTGAAAATGAGCTTGATACAATTGAAGAAGGTGAAGCTAATTGGAAAGAAGTTGTAAAAGAATCTTATGAGCCATTTGAAGAGGCTATAAAAGAAGCTCTTGAAAATATAGAAAAAGTAAATATGGATGTAGAAACTGATGAAATTTGCGAGCTATGTGGATCAAATATGGTTATAAAATACGGTAGATTTGGTAAATTTATGGCTTGTAAAAACTATCCAGAATGCAAAAATACTAAACCTATAATAAATAAAATAGGTGTAAAATGTCCTAAATGTGGAGAGGGCGAGATAATTGTAAGAAAAACTAAAAAAGGAAGAGCATTCTATGGATGCAGTAAATACCCAGACTGTGACTTTATAGAATGGAACAAACCTGTGGAGGAAGTATGTCCAGAATGTGGTTCTTACATGACAGAGAAAGTATCTAAAAAAGGGAAAAAACATATTTGCTCAAATAAAGAATGTGGATTTGAGAAAATTATAGAAGAATAAAAAGAAGAAAAAATTAATTAATTTAAGTGGAAAATGATTTTGAGTGGGAATCTTTTTGAATTGTCACTCAAAATCAAACAATTCCGAAATAAATTAAAATTAAAAATAATATATAAAATATTGAAAATTAAAAAAAGTAACAAAATTATATTGAAATCAAACCCAACTTGTGATAATCTTTTTAGTAGTATAGAAAGAAAAATGTGATTTTGTGGAAAAATCAAAAAAATGGTAAAATTATTATAATTAATCAAACTACTTTATTTATTGTGTAGAACAGTTTGACAAGGAGATGAATTTCGATATGGTAAGTGAATTATTACAGAAAACAAGAAAAATAAACAAAACTTTACAGACTAGCGGTGGTAGTAATATATCTTTTAACCTACTTGCAGGAGTACTAGGTGATGTTTTAGAATCTAATACTTATATAATAAGCGCAAAAGGAAAGGTATTAGGACTTCATTTAACTGATGAAGCAGATAGTTCTGTTATAGAAGATGAAATAACAAAACAGAAATGGTTCCCAGAAGAATATACTAAAAATCTATTAAAAATAGAAGATACTAAGGAAAATATAACTGGCGAAGAAATGCTAAAAATATTCCCTTACGAACATGGTAGATTAAACAAAAAAACAATAGTAGTTCCAATTCACGGCAGTGGAGAAAGATTAGGAACATTAATAATAACTAGATATGAAAAAGACTTCAACGATGAAGATTTAGTTGTTGCTGAATATTCAGCTACAGTTGTTGGGCTTGAAATATTAAGAGCTATAAGTGAAGAAATGGAAGAAGAAATGAGAAAGAAAGCTGTTGTTCAGATGGCTATAGGAACTCTTTCATATTCAGAACTTGAAGCTGTTGAGCATATATTTGCTGAGCTTGACGGAAAAGAAGGTCTTTTAGTAGCTAGTAAAATAGCTGATAGAGTTGGTATAACTAGATCAGTTATAGTTAATGCCCTTAGAAAATTCGAAAGTGCTGGTGTTATAGAGTCTAGATCTCTTGGAATGAAGGGAACACATATAAGAATATTAAACGACAAGCTATTAGAAGAACTTGCTAAAACAAAAGAAAACAGATAATTTATTTCTGTAAAAAATGTGAATTAAAAAGCAAGAGGGATATCAGAATTGGTATCCCTTTTTTAATACAATGCAATTAAAAAGAGGGTGAAATTATGCAGCCATTTGCTGATAGATTTAGACCTAGCAAAATTGAGGATATGGTAGGTCAAAGTCATATAATCGGTGAAAATAAGGTTATGAATAGAATAATACAGAGTGGAAATATTCCAAATATGATTTTTTATGGACCACCAGGTACAGGAAAAACAACTCTTGCAAATATTATAGCCAATGCAACAGGAAAAAAATACGTAAAACTAAACGCAGTAAACTGTGGTGTTAAGGAGATAAAAGAGGTTATAGAAGCTTCTAAGAGAGAGAATTTATTTTCATTTAATGGAATAATTCTGATGCTAGACGAAATCCAGGCATTAAATAGGAAGCAGCAACAGTCGCTTCTTGAAGTTATAGAAGAGGGCTCAGTTACATTGATAGCTAGTACGGCAGATAATCCGTATTTTGTAATATACAAGGCGATACTTAGCAGAAGTGTTGTATTTGAATTTAAGCCTATTGAAAAAGAAGATGTTGTAGAAGGATTAAAAAATTGTGTAGAAAAATTAAAAGACAATAGAACTTATACAATTGGAAATGTTGAAGATGAAGCTTTAGAACATATAGCTCGGATAAGTAACGGCGATATGAGAACAGCTATAAATAGATTAGAACTTGCATTTAATTTAGGTATAAATATAGCTACTGGAGTGGTAGATATAACATTACAAAATGTTTTAGATAGCTCTACAGCAAAATCTGTGAGTTACGACAGAAAAGGAGATGATGGATATTCTATTTTATCCGCATTTCATAAATCTCTAAGGGGATCTGATGTAGATGCAGCCCTTCACTATTTAGCTAGACTTATAAAAGCAGAGGATATGCAGAATATAACTAGAAGGTTGCTTTGTGTGGCGTCAGAGGACGTAGGATTAGCTGTGCCCAATGCGGTGTCTATAACATACGCATGTGTATCGTCGGCGCTTCAACTTGGCTTTCCTGAGGCGAGATTGCCACTTGCACAGGCAACTATATATCTAGCTCAGTGTCCAAAGTCAAACTCTGTAATAGATGCAATAGAGAAAGCTATGTACGATGTAGAAAATTCTGATATAGGTGATATACCAGATCATTTAAAAGATGCACATTATGCAGGAGCAGAAAAATTGGGAAGAGGAGTAGAATATAAATATCCTCACAATTATCCTAATCATTGGATAGAGCAACAGTATCTTCCAGATGAATTAAAAGGAAAAACTTACTATACTCCAGGAGAAAATAAGAACGAAAAAGCGTATGATTCTTATTGGAAACAGGTAAAAGAAAACGGAAAAAACAATAATAAATAGATTGCAAAACGTCTTAGGCATATTGAATTATGTTTGAGGCGTTTTTTTATTTAAGTTTATAAGATATTAATAGTATAAAAATTTATTTGAAGAGTATTAGTAGAAAAAATCAAAGTAGAGTAAAATAGTCGAAATTTATACTTGACAAAAATAGTCGGATATAATATCATTAAACCATAGTAAAACAGTAGGAATTAAAAGAAGGTGATAAAGTGAAGCTTTCAACAAAGGGTAGATATGGATTAAAGGCTATGTTTGAACTAGCATTAAACTATGGCGAAGAACCTATATCTATAAAATATATATCTGAAAAGCAGAATGTTTCAGAGCGGTATTTAGAGCAGATATTCTCAAAATTAAAAAAAGCAGGCCTTGTAAAAAGTATAAGAGGCTCTCAAGGGGGATATTTCTTAGCTAGAAAGCCAGATGAGATTTCTGTTGGAGATATATTAAATGTCCTAGAAGGTCCTATAACTATATCAGATTGTCTAAAAGAAGAAGGCGTCTGTAGCAACTCAGATAAATGTGCTACTAGACTAGTATGGAAAAAGATGAAGAATGCAATAGATGATGTTGTAAACACTACTTTTTTACAAGACATGGTAGACGATCGGATAGGTGACAATGGATTGTCTAGTGATGAAAAAGATATTTATAAAATAGATTTAAACAAGCAATAAAAAAATGGTTGAGATGTTAAATTTGGGATATAAATAATAATATGAATCAAATGGAATTAAGTTTTAGTTTAAAATATATTTGAAATTTGCAAAATGGCAAATGGAAGGGGAAAAACTATGGAAAACAAAAGAATTTATATGGACTATTCTGCAACAACACCTGTTAAAAAAGAAGTGTTAGATGAAATGCTTCCATATTTTAGCGAAGGATTTGGAAATGCATCTAGTTTTTATAGCTATGGTCATGAAGCTAAAGAAGCTTTAGAACTAGCTAGAACTAGAGTTGCAGCTCTTATAAATGCAGAGCCAAATGAAATATACTTCACTGCTGGTGGATCGGAAAGTGATAACTGGGCGATAAAAGGAGTTGCCTTTGACCTTCAGAGAAAAGGTAAAGGAAACCACATAATAACTTCAAAAATAGAACATCATGCAGTACTACATACTTGCGAATACTTAGAAAAGAACTTTGGATTTGAAGTTACTTATCTTGATGTAGATGAAGAAGGTAAAGTTAGCCCAGAAGCTTTAGAAAATGCGATAAAAGACAACACAATACTAATCAGTATAATGTTTGCAAATAACGAAATAGGTACAGTAGAACCTATAAAAGAATTAGTAGAAGTTGCTAAAAAACACAAAATACTATTCCATACAGATGCTGTTCAGGCAGCAGGAAATATACCAGTAGATGTTAAAGAACTTGGTGTAGATATGGTAAGTATGTCTTCTCATAAGATATACGGACCAAAAGGAGTAGGAGCTTTATTCATAAGAAGAGGACTTAGATTTGACAATCTTGTTCATGGTGGAGCTCAGGAAAAAAGAAGAAGAGCTGGTACAGAAAACATACCTGCAATAGTAGGATATGGTAAAGCAGCAGAACTTGCTAAAGCTAATATGGACAACCATATAAAAGAGCTTACAAGACTTAGAAACAAGCTTATAGAAGGTGTTAAAGAAAGAATACCTTATACTAGAATAAACGGAAGCTTAGAAGATAGACTTCCAGGAAATGCAAACTTTGCATTTAAGTTTATAGAAGGTGAAGGAATATTATTACTTCTTAACCATGCTGGAATATCTGGATCAAGTGGTTCAGCTTGTACATCAGGATCATTAGACCCATCACATGTACTTTTAGCAATAGGCTTACCACACGAAATAGCTCATGGATCTTTAAGATTAACAGTTGGAGATTTTACAACTGATGAGGATATAGACTACATACTAGAAGTATTACCTAAGGTAATAGAAAGATTAAGAAGTATGTCTCCTTTATACGAAGAAGCTTTACAGGCTGAAGGGAAATAAGAATTATTTATAAACAAAAGTAAAAGAATAAAAGTAAATCAAAATAAATAAATTAAAGAATCGGAAAAATATATTTAAAATTACGGAGGAAATTATTATGCAGTATAGTGATAAAGTTATGGACCATTTCATGAACCCAAGAAACATGGGATCAATAGAGGACGCAAGTGGAGTTGGAGAAGTTGGTAACCCAACTTGTGGAGATATAATGAAAATATATCTTGATATAGAAGATGATATAATAAAAGACGTTAAATTCAAGACTTTCGGATGTGGAAGTGCTATAGCAAGTTCATCAATGGCAACAGAAATGATAAAAGGAAAGAGCATACACGAAGCTCTTCAGTTAACAAATAAAGCAGTTGCTGAAGCATTAGATGGACTACCACCAGTAAAAATGCACTGTTCAGTACTTGCAGAACAGGCAGTAAAAGCAGCTCTTATAGATTATGCTCAGAAACACAACATAGTTATACCAGAGCTTGAAGGATACGAAATAACTGATGCGCATGAACATGAAGAAATAGAAGAAGACTAGCAATTAATTCAGAAAACATTAGAGGTGTTAAATAAATGAAGAAGAAAGTTATGCTAGGTATGAGCGGCGGAGTTGATAGCTCCGTCGCTGCATATCTTTTAAAGGAACAGGGTTATGATGTGATTGGTGTCAATATGATGCTTTCAAATGATAATACTGAAGAAGAAAAAAGAATGACAGAAGATAGTATAAGAGATGCGAGAAGAGTAGCTGAAAAGTTAGATATTCCACTACATGTACTAGATTTTAGAAGAGAATTTAAAGAAAAGGTAATAGACGATTTTATAAAAGAGTATGCAGAAGGTAGAACTCCTAACCCTTGTATAGTATGTAATAAGTTTATAAAGTTCGGTCTATTTTTTGACGTTGCAGAAAAGTTTGGCTGTGACTATGTAGCTACTGGGCATTATGCCAGAGTAGAAAGAGATGAAAAGACAGGCAGATTAGTTCTTAAAAAAGGTGAATCTGCTAAAAAAGACCAGACTTACAACCTTTACAATATAAAACAGGAACAGCTAGAGAGAATACTACTTCCTATAGGAAACTATGAAAAGGATACAGTAAGAGAAATAGCTAAGAAAATAGGTCTTGATGTCCACAATAAGAAGGACAGCCAGGAAATATGCTTTATAAAAGACAACGACTATGTAAGATATTTAAAAGAAAACTCAGATATAAAAATCAAAACGGGGGAATTTGTAGAAGCTGACGGAACAGTACTAGGAAAACACAATGGAATTATAAACTACACAATAGGACAGAGAAAAGGGCTTGGAATAGCTTTTGGTAAGCCTATGTTTGTAGTTGATATAAATGCAAAGAAAAATAGAGTAGTACTTGGAAGCAATGACGATCTTTTCAAAAAAGAACTTGTCATTAAAGACGTAAATACAATTCCATTTGATTTTGCAGATGTAGATGAGTTTAAAGTATATGCAAAAGTTAGATATGCAGCCAAGCCATCTTTAGCTACTGTAACTAAACTATCTGACAATACAGCCAAGGTTGTATTTGAAGAGGCGCAGAGAGCTATAACTAAAGGTCAGTCTTTGGTTATGTACGACGGAGATATATTAGTCGGAGGAGGAGTTATCGACGATATATTATAAAAAATATTTCTCTAAAAGAAAAAAATCTTGAAAATGTCAGAATAATCGAGTATCATATTAAATATATGACAAATAAAAATATTTATCAAATGCAAAGAAAAGAAGGAGTAAATCTACTGATTTTGCACAGAGAGAGGGAATAGCTGAGAACCCTTGGAATAGGCAGATTGAAGCAGTCTTGGAGCATAAATCTTGAACGTATTTTACTATTAGAGATTTACGGTAGCGACGTTATAGCTAAGGATTACCGGAGAAGCAGATATTTATCTGTAAATTAGGGTGGTACCGCGAATAATACTCGCCCCTATGTTTATCATAGGGAGCGAGTTTTTTTATTTTCCGAAACGAAAAAATATAAAAATTGGGAGGCAAATGTTATGGAAAAAATGGGTTTAAACGAAATAAGAAGTAAATTTTTAGAGTTCTTCAAAACTAAAGATCATTATGTAGGAGCTAGTTATCCTCTTGTACCAAACAACGACAAGAGTTTACTTTTAATAAATGCTGGTATGGCTCCTCTTAAAAACTATTTCTCAGGAGTAGAAGTTCCACCAAAGAACAGAATGGCTACTTGTCAGAAATGTATAAGAACAGGGGATATAGAAAATGTCGGTGTTACAGCTAGACACGCTACATTCTTTGAAATGCTAGGAAACTTCTCATTTGGTGATTACTTCAAAAGAGAATCATTAGCTTGGGGATGGGAGTTTGCTACTAAATGGCTAAACATACCAGAAGAAAAAATATGGGTTACTGTATATGAAGAAGACGACGAAGCATTTGATATATGGTCAAAAGAAATGGGATTCCCTGAAGAAAGAATAGTTAGACTTGGAAAAGACGACAACTTCTGGGAAATAGGTCTTGGACCATGTGGACCTTGTTCAGAAATATACTTCGATAGAGGAGAAGAATACGGATGTGATAGCCCTGATTGTAAACCAGGATGTGACTGCGATAGATTCTTAGAATTCTGGAACCACGTATTCACTCAGTTCTCTAAAGAAGAAGATGGAAGCTACAGCGAATTAGAAAATAAAAACATAGATACAGGTATGGGACTTGAAAGAATAGCTTGTATAATGCAGGGTGTTGACAATATATTCGAAGTAGATACTATACATTCAGTTTTAGAAGCTGTTTCTAAAGTTGCAGGTGTAGAATACGGAAAAGATAAAGCAAATGATAAATCTATAAGAATAATAACTGACCACATAAGAGCCGTATCATTCCTTATAGCAGATGGAGTATTACCATCAAATGAAGGTAGAGGATATATATTAAGAAGATTATTAAGAAGAGCTGCTAGACATGGTAAACTTCTTGGAATAAAAGGAACATTCTTAAATGGATTAGTTGATGAAGTTATAAAAGTTAGTGGAGATGCTTATCCAGAATTAGTAGAAAAAGAAGATTACATCAAAAAAGTTATAAAAATAGAAGAAGAAAAATTCAATGAAACAATAGACCAGGGAATGGAAATGTTAAATTCTTATAAAGAAGAACTTAAAAAAGAAGGAAAAACAGTTCTTAGCGGAGAAATAGCATTTAAGCTTTATGACACTTATGGATTCCCACTAGATTTAACAGTTGAAATATTAAGAGAAGAAGGTCTTTCTGTTAATGAAGAAGAATTCAGCGAAGAAATGGAAAAACAGAAAGAAAGAGCTAGAACAGCTAGAGGAAACATGGACGGTGAAAGCTGGAAAGAAGATCCTCTTGCTAAAGAAGAAAATGTAGAATCTGAATTTGTAGGATACGTTGAATTAACAGGTGAAGGTAAAGTATTAGCTATAGTTGAAGATTCTGAAATAGTAGAATCAGCATCTGAAGGAAAAGATGTTGTTGTAGTATTAGACAAAACTAACTTCTATCCAGAAGGTGGTGGACAGGCAGGAGACTGCGGTGTTCTTAAAAATGATAATTGTACAGTA